>NZ_AJQF01000529.1:0-13801 GCF_000261705.1 Bradyrhizobium genomosp. III
CCGCTGACGGTGAACGGCAAGCTCGATCGGAACGCGCTGCCGGCGCCGGCCGATCAGGCCTATGCGCTGGCGGCCTACCAGTCGCCGCAAGGTGCGGTCGAGACGGCGCTGGCGCAGATCTGGGCCGAGCTCCTTGGTGTCGAGCGCATCGGGCGCAACGACCACTTCTTCGAACTGGGCGGCTACTCGCTCTTGGCCGTGCAGATGTCGAGCCGGCTGTCACAGGCTGTCGGGGTCGAACTGCCACTGTCGACGCTGTTCGCAAGGCCAGTGTTGAGTGACCTGGCGGCAAGCATCGTCGAGCTGTTGAGCTGCTCGGGTCCGCAAGAGCTGCCGTCGATTGCAGCCGTGTCGCGGCATGAGCCGCTTGTGCTGTCGTTTGCGCAGCAGCGGCTATGGTTTTTGGCTCAGCTGAACGAAGGCAGCACCAACTATCACATTCCGCTGGCCTTGCGATTGCGCGGGATGCTCGACCGCAGCGCCTGGCAGCGCAGCCTTAACCGTCTGTTTGCACGTCATGAGGCGCTGCGCAGTGTGTTTGTCTCGACCCAGGGCAAGCCCCGGGTTGAGGTTTTGCCGCCGGACGCGGGTCTGCCAATAGTTGAGCATGATCTGCGGGAGAGATCGGATGCGGAAGCGGCATTTTTGGATCTGTGCCATGAAGAGGGGCGCACGCCATTCGATCTTGCGCGCGGTCCGCTGATCCGCGGTCGGCTGATCCGCACCGCCGACGAGGAACACGTCTTCCTGCTGACCCAGCATCACATCGTCTCGGACGGTTGGTCGATGGGCGTGCTGCTGCGTGAACTTAGCCAGCTCTACCGGGCATTCCAGGCCGGGCAGGACGATCCTCTGCCGCCGCTTGCGATCCAATATCCGGATTACGCCGCCTGGCAACGCCAATGGCTGTCGGGGGAACGGTTGCAGCAGCAGGCGCAGTATTGGCGCAGCGCGCTGGCGGGCACAGCCCGTCTTGTCTTGCCGACGGACCATGCGCGGCCTGCCCAGCAGTCGTTTGCCGCGGCCGCGGTCCCGATCACCGTCGATGCGGATTTGACGCGGGAGCTGAAGCGGCTGAGCCTGCAGCATGGCTCGACGTTGTTCATGACGGTGCTGGCGGCCTGGGCGGCGGTGCTGTCGCGTCTGTCCGGGCAGGACGATCTTGTGATTGGCGTGCCGAGCGCCAATCGGGGGCACCGCGAGATCGAAGAGCTGATCGGCTTCTTCGTCAACACTCTGGCGCTTCGGCTGGACCTGTCGGGCAAGCCGCGCGTGTCGGAGCTTCTGGAGCGGACGCGGCGCACGGTGCTGGCTGCGCAGGAGCATCAGGACCTGCCGTTCGAGCAGGTGGTGGAGATCGTGCAGCCGCCCCGGGCTCTTGATCACACACCGTTGTTCCAGGTGATGCTGGCCTGGGAGAACAATGCGGTTGGGCCATTGGACCTGCCGGGGCTGAGTGTCGAAGCTGCCGGGGAGGAGATTGATCAGGCCAAGTTCGATCTGGAGCTGAGCCTTGGCGAGCATGGCGAGGAGATCGCCGGAACGCTGGGTTATGCCACGGCGCTGTTTGATCAGGCGACGATCGAGCGGCAGCGTGGTTATCTGCTGGCGCTGCTGCGGGCGATGGCAGCCGATGCGCAGCAAGAGGTCCACCGGATTGAGCTGCTCTCGACTGCCGAGCGCACGTATCTGCTGGAGGAGCTGAACCGGACGGCGGCGCCGTATCCTGCGGAGCGGTGCATCCACGAGCTGTTTGAAGTGCAGGTGCACAAGGCGCCGGATGCGGTGGCGGTGGTCTGCGAAGATGAGCGGCTGAGCTACGCCGAGCTCAATGCGCGGGCCAATCGCCTGGCGCATCACTTGATCGCCCTCGGGGTCAGGCCGGACCAGCCGGTTGCGATCTGCGTCGAGCGCAGTCCGATGATGGTGGTGGGGCTTTTGGCGATCCTCAAGGCCGGCGGGTCGTATATGCCGCTGGATCCGGCCTATCCGTCGGCGCGGCTGCATCAGGTGCTCGACGATGCGGCGCCGCCGCTGCTGCTGGCCGATGTGGCCGGCCGTGCCGCCTTCGGCGCGGATGTGCCGGCCAAGGTGAGCGTGGTGGAGCTCGATGCTGCGGCGCCGGCCTGGGCCAGCCTGCCGGAAGCGGATCCTGATCGGCGCGCGCTCAGCCTGACCTCCCGCAATCTCGCCTATGTGATCTACACCTCGGGATCCACCGGCAGGCCAAAAGGGGCACAGAATGAGCATCGGGCTATCGTTAATCGCCTGATCTGGATGCAGGACGCCTATGGTCTGAAACCAACAGACGTCGTGTTGCAGAAGACGCCATTTAGCTTCGATGTCTCGGCCTGGGAGTTCTTTTGGACTTTGCTTGAAGGGGCAACGCTGGTACTGGCGCCGCCCGGTGCGCACAGAGATCCCGATACGTTGGTCGACTTGATCGTCAGCCAGCGCATCACGACGGTTCACTTCGTGCCATCCATGCTGGTCAGCTTTTTGGATGCGAAGAGTGTTGACCGCTGCACATCGCTGCGGCAGGTTTTATGCAGCGGCGAGGCGCTCCCTGCCGCCAGTGTGTATAGGGTTCGGCGCGTATTGCCCTGGACGGCCCTGCACAATCTTTACGGTCCGACTGAAGCCGCGATCGACGTGACATCCTGGAGCTGCCCGGCTGAGTTTGATGAGGCCATCGTCCCGATTGGCCGCCCTATTGCCAACACGCGGGTCTACTTGCTGGATGGTCATGGCGCGCCTGTGCCGTTCGGTGCGGTGGGCGAGCTCTGCATTGGCGGGGCGGGGGTGGCGCGGGGCTACCTGAACCGCCCTGAGCTGACCGCGGAGCGGTTCATCCCCAGTCCCTTTGTCGAGGGCGACCGGCTGTACCGGACCGGCGACCTGGCGCGCTACCTGCCGGACGGCAATCTGGAGTTTTTAGGGCGCAACGACGACCAGGTAAAGATTCGCGGCTTCCGCATCGAACCGGGCGAGATTGCGGCGCGGCTTTGCGAGCATGCCTCCGTGCGCGAGGCGGTGGTGGTGGCGCGCGAGGATGGTGGCGGCGAGCAGCGGCTCGTTGCGTATGTCGTTGCCGCCGGAGCTGAGGAATCTGATCTTGCCGGCGGTTTGCGGGCGCATGTGAGTGCGGGGCTGCCGGACTACATGGTCCCGAGTGCGTTCGTGCGGCTGGCGGCGCTTCCGCTGACGCTGAACGGCAAGCTCGATCGAAAAGCGCTACCGGCCCCGGGCGACGAGGCATATGCGCGGCGGACCTACGCGCCGCCTCAGGGCGAGATGGAGACGGTGCTGGCGCAGATCTGGGCCGAGCTGCTGGGGCTGGAGCGGGTCGGACGGCACGACAACTTCTTCGAACTGGGAGGGCACTCGCTCTTGGCGGTGCAGATGATGGAGCATCTGCGGCGGCGGTCACTGCGCATCGAGGTGCGCACCTTGTTCGTCAAGCCAGTGCTCGCGGATCTGGCCGCACGCCTGGGCCGCCATCACGAGGTGGCAGTCCCGGCCAACCTGATCACCGAGCGGAGCGTGGCGATAACGCCGGAGATGTTGCCGCTGATCGAGCTCGCGCAGGACGAGATCGACCGGATCATCGCCACGGTACCCGGCGGGGTTTGCAACATCCAGGACATTTACGGTCTGTCGCCGCTGCAGGACGGCATCCTGTTCCATCATTTGCTAGCGGCAAAGGGCGATCCATACCTCCTGATGTCGCAGATGGCGTTTGCCGAGCGTGGGCTGCTCGCGCGCTATCTTGCCGCGATCCAGCGGGTGGTAGATCGGCATGACATCCTGCGTACCTCGTTTGTCTGGGAGGGGTTGTCGCGGCCGGTCCAGGTGGTGTGGCGGAAGGCGCGACTGGAGGTGATCGAGGTCCAGCTGGATGGCGCTGATGGCGCTGGCGCTGAGCAGCTCAGGAACCGGTTTGATCCGCGCCGGCACCGCATCGAGCTCGGCCGGGCGCCACTGCTGCGGTTTGTGATTGCGCGCGAGCCCGGCAGCGCGCGCTGGCTGTTGCTGGAGCTGCAGCATCATCTGATCGGGGATCACGCAACCCGGGACGTGATGCATGCTGAAGTCCGGGCCAAGCTGGAGGGGCGCGAGCATGAGCTGACGGCGCCGCAGCCATTCCGCAATCTGGTGGCGCAGGCGCATCTACGCGGTGATGCCAAGGCGGATGAAGCGTTCTTCCGGGAGCTGCTGGCCGGCATCGACGAGCCGACCACGCCCTTCAACTTGAGCGAGGTGCGCGGCGACGGCGGCGGGGTTCGTGAGGCGTATCGGATGCTGCCGCCAGCGCTCCATGCGCGGCTGGCGGAACAGGCGCGGCGGCTGGGCGTGAGTCTGGCGAGCCTGTGCCATCTGGCGTGGGGGCAGGTGGTGGCGCGCAGCAGCGGCCGCGAGCAGGTGGTGTTCGGCACGGTGCTGCTGGGCCGCCTGCAGGGCAGCGCCGGCGCCGACCGCGCCATGGGACTGTTCATCAACACCCTGCCGCTGCGGCTTGATCTTGATGGGACCGCCGTCGAGGCGAGCGTGCGGACCACGCACGCCCGGCTGGCCGAGCTGCTGACACATGAGCATGCCTCGCTGGCGCTGGCGCAGCGCTGCAGCGCTATTGCGGCGTCGGCGCCGCTGTTCAGCACGCTGTTGAACTATCGTCACAACAAGGCGCCGGCTGTGCCCGGCTCCGGGACGGATGATGTCTTGTCGGGTATGGAATGGCTGGGCGGGGAGGAACGCACTAACTATCCGCTGACCCTGTCGGTTGAGGATTTTGGCGAGGCGCTGGGCCTCACTGTGCAGGTGGCGGAGCCAATCTCGGCGGATCGGATCTGCGGCTACATGCAGCGGTCGCTCGAGCAGCTGGCAGAGGCGCTGGAGCATGCCCCGGATACGCCGGTACGCGAGCTCGACATCTTGCCGGCTGAGGAGCGCACCTATCTGCTGGAGGATCTGAACCGGACGGAAGAGGCCTATCCAACAGAGCAGTGCGTCCATGAGCTGTTCGAGGCGCAGGTGCAAAAGGCGCCGGAGGCGGTGGCGCTGGTCTGCGAAAACGAGCGGCTGAGCTATGGCGAGCTCAACGCGCGGGCCAACCGGCTGGCGCATCTTCTGATCGAGCTTGGGGTCAAGCCGGACCAGCCGGTGGCAATCTGCCTCGAACGCAGCCTGATGATGATGGTTGGCATCTTGGCGATCCTGAAGGCGGGCGGTGCCTATCTGCCGCTGGACCCAGCCTATCCCAGCGAGCGGCTGCGTCAGGTTGTCAACGATGCCGCGCCGCGGCTGCTGCTATGCGACGTCGTCGGTCGCGCAGCACTCGGCCCCGAAGTGCTGACCGAGGTGACGGTCATTGATCTGGAGACGGCCACGCCCGCCTGGGCCGAACGGCCGGCTTCGAACCCAGACCGGCACACGCTTGGCCTCACATCCGGCCATCTCGCTTATGTGATCTACACCTCAGGCTCAACCGGAACCCCAAAGGGGGTCATGGTCCAGCATCGGGGGTTGGTCAATCTGCTGTCGGCTCAGGTCGGCCTCTTTGGCGCTTCTTCCAACAGCCGAGTCGTGCAGTTCGCCTGCATCGCTTTTGATGCAAGCGCTTGGGAGCTTCTTATGGCGTTTGGCTCCGGAGCGGCTTTGCACTTGCCTGCGGAAGAGATCCGTCAAGCGAGGAACAAGCTATCGGATTATCTCCGAAGCGAAGCCATCACCCACGCGACACTACCCCCAGCGTTGCTTCAGACGAGCAAGGATCCGGAACGTTTGGCTGCGCAAGTTCTCATTCTTGCCGGAGAGCTGCCTAAGCCTGAACTCATCCGAAGTCTGGCCCCAGCATCAATGGTCAATGCTTATGGCCCGACCGAGGCAACAGTCTGCGCGACGATCTGGACTTGCCCGGCTGATTTCAATGGGTCGGTGGTCCCGATCGGGCGCCCAATTGCCAACACGCGGGTGTACCTGCTGGATGGCCATGGCGCGCCCGTGCCGTTCGGTGCGGTGGGCGAGCTTTACATTGGCGGGGCGGGGGTGGCGCGGGGCTACCTCAACCGCCCTGAGCTGACCGCCGAGCGGTTCATCGCCAGTCCCTTTGTCGAGGGCGATCGGCTGTACCGGACCGGCGACCTTGCCCGTTATCTGCCGGACGGCAATCTTGAGTTCCTGGGCCGCAACGACGATCAGGTGAAGATTCGCGGCTACCGCATCGAGCCGGGTGAGATCGTCGCGCGGCTTTGCGAGCACGCCTGGGTGCGCGAGGCGGTGGTGCTGGCGCGCGAGAACGACGCCGGTGACAAGCATCTGATCGCCTATGTGGTCTGCGCGCCCGAGGCCGGCTCGGATGAGGGCGGTGGAGGCGCGCTTGCGGGCGCCTTGCGCGCGCACTTAAGTGCGCGACTGCCGGACTACATGGTGCCGAGTGCGTTCGTGCGGCTGGCCGCGCTTCCGCTGACGGTGAACGGCAAGCTCGATCGGAACGCACTGCCGGCGCCGTCCGATCAGGCCTATGCGCTGGCGGCCTACCAGTTACCGCAAGGTGAGGTCGAGACGGCGCTGGCGCAGATCTGGGCCGAGCTCCTTGGTGTCGAGCGCATCGGGCGCAACGACCACTTCTTCGAACTGGGCGGCTACTCGCTCTTGGCCGTGCAGATGCTCGGTCGAGCATCAAATCTTGGGTTGAGTTTTAGCGCCACCGACCTCTTCCGCGCACCTGTTCTGAAGGAACTCGCATCGCAGATTTGTTTGCAAGTGCAGCCCAGTAACTCGGCGGTGATTTCCGTTCGACCGAACGGATCGCAACCACCGCTCTTCTTTGTCCCGTCAGGCTTTGGAGATTGTTCGTATGTCCTCGGTTTGGCGGTGGAAATGGATGCAGACTGCTCAGTCTACGCTCTGCCATGGCCACCTTTCGATGACGTTCGTCCACCGACTTTTGAGGCGATGGCCGCGGAGGTGATTGTTGCGATTAAACAGATCCAGCCACGTGGCCCATACCGCTTTGCTGGATACTCATCAGGTGCAATCCTGGCTTATGCAATTGCCGAGCGATTACTGAGTAGTGATGAAGTTGTGTCGTTCATGGCCTTCATCGATGTCAGTCTACCTGGGGCTTCTTCGAACGCATCACTGAAGAATTTGGCGCGAGAGTTTGTTTTGGATCGTTGTGGAACCTTGCGCGATGAATATCGCGAGGTTTTAGAACGCGACACGGAACAATGTTCCATCTCTGAGTTGCTCGAAAAGGCGCAGCAAACAGGAGCGTTAGCTCCAGATCACGATCTTCACAGTGACGTCTCGATGTATCAAAGGGCCGCGGCATTTCAACGGGCGCTACAATCGTATCGCATTCCGTCGCTCCCAATTGAAATATACCAGTTTTATGCCAGTGAGCCTCTTAGTCGTTGGGTACCGCCTGACAAGCAATCTGGTCGCGATGCAAACCTGCCAAAGCTTGGCTGGGACCTGGTCGTCGATGCGGGGGCCATTCATGCGGTACCTGTTCCAGGCAACCACGCGACAATGGTGAGCAACCCAGAAAACCGCCAAGTTCTCGCTCATGCTATTTCAACGGCCCTAATCGGCACTCTTGAATAGGCTCAAAGAATTTCTCCGAAGGCTCAGGTTCGAAGTTTCGTTTCTAGACTAGCCCCAAATATCCATCCCACAAGACAGACCGGGAGTAGATGTTGCGGGTAATCGTACCCGACGATGTTCCATTCAGCGACGCTGACGACGACACGTGCCCGAATGTGTTGATAGTCCCGTTCGTGGTGGAGGGACCTGAATACGGGCCACTCAAGATCGGTCCAGCATACTGCTGCTGGACCGCAGTGTCACCGACGTTCAGGACTAGCACGCCATCAATGTTGTTGGTCGCAAGCCAGACGAATTTCTGCATGGTGTACGTCCGCATTGGTGGAAACAACACCAACCCATCTTCAGCAACGACGCCGGCTTTCTTCCTTCCTCTGAGATAGTCGACTGAATGCTAGAAACTAGAGCGGGGGCCCGCGACGTAAGCGGCTATCCGATTGACCGGTTCGGAGGGAAGGTCCCGGCCTGCATACCTTTTGTATGGATGTTGTGATGCATCCTGCTAGTGTCGTCGCCGCAACGGCTAAGGCGAGGAGCGCAACCCCCCAGTGAAGAAATCGCTGAACTGAACCAGCCCCGCCCCACAACAACTATCGAGTTACCTTTTTTCGATACTCGTCTATCATTGCTGTCGTAACATCACCCAGTAGCACAGCGGTGCCGCGCCGCCCGGCCGCGAATAGGCGCTTCTGCTGCCGCATGCCCGGCCATTGCGCATCGTGTCATCCGGGCAGGCGCAGGGTCTGCCAGTTGCGTGATATTGTGATCCCGGCTGGCCTTAATCAGGATCGCGGCGATGGCCGCGGCGGTCAGCGCAACTTCGATCTTGCGTTTTGTGTCGGTTTGCTGTGGGGCGGGATCTTGCGGTGTCTTGGGTATTGCGGTGGCGCCACGCGGGCCGGGCGGAGCAGTCTTGGAAGCTTGCGGCTGCGAAGGGCTGCCCGGCACCGCCGTTAGCGCGAGCGGACTTGCTGGGGGGCTGGTTAGCTGCGCTACCATTGCAGGCGCAGAAGTAGAGGGTCGCCCGTCCTGACGGCCGACGGAATAAGCTCCTATGGCTGTAAGGCCCAGAAGCACGATCACAGTCCAGCCCCGCATGAGGACATTCAAGCGAAGCCGGAGCGATCGGGCAAGTTGCAAATTGTAAATCGAAGGCAAGCCCCCGTATTTTCCCGGAAGTGGCCTTGATGGAGGATTAATTGGGCACGGCCCGTCCGGCCAAAAGCGCATGCTTAGACGTTCGTCGTGTTGTTTCGAATGAGCTTCGGGCACGAAAACGTACCGGCGTTTATGCTGTACAAATGAACAGGCGTGCCGACCTTCTGGGTGATTTCGCCTTTGAGACGTTGCGGCGCGCGTGAAACCCGAATGCATTCCATTCGAGATCGAAACGGCGGTCGAGTCTATTGCAATGGTTTGCCGTCGTCACCGGCGTTGGCTCAAGGGCCTGTATGATCCGGCGGTGTTTACCGGCACCGCCCGAAGGTACATCGCAGCGTTCGGGGAATAGCACTCGATAGCTGATTGGTTGCGCCTCGGAGGTGAGATCAATTTTCCTGAAAGTGCGGTAGTTGCTGCGGGCGATCCTAACCGCGACCGAAGCTTTTCACGCCGTCCGCATGTTAGCTTTGCAGGTCAAGGCTCGCGAGCCGCTGCCGGTCCAGAATCACGATCTCGCGTTGGGTATTGCCGATGAAATCGAGGACACCATCAGTGTGCAATTGCGACACTGCACGCGAAACGGTTTCGACGGTCAAACCAAGGTAATCGGCGATATCGCGCCGAGACATTGGGAGCGAGATCACGTCAGCAGCCGTGAGTCGTTCATCCATCTCGTGCAAGAACGCGGCAACGCGCTCCAGAGCAGTTTTACGTCCGAGCAGCAGCATATGGTCTTCGGCGTGTTGCAAGTTATTCGTCGTCAAGCTGAGCAAGGTGCGCCAGACAACCGCGTCATTCTCGGCGACCGTCTCAAGGTGTTGCCGCCTGATCAGGCGAACAGCGGTTTGGATGATCGCTTCCGCCCTAAATCGGTGGACTCCGCCGTTCTCGAGTCCAAAAATATCACCCGGCAAATGAAATGCGCCAATCTGGCGCCGCCCATCGGAGAGTAATTTGCAGGTCCGTACCGCGCCTTTCCTGACCTGGTAGACGTACTCGGCTGGCTCACTCTCGATGTAGATGGTTTTACCTTTCTTGTAAGTGAATTCACTCAAGCTGACGATCGGATTCGAGCCGCTCGATATGCCGAGCTCACTGAGCGAATTGATTAGGGATCTATGGTCTGTGGTGATGCTCACGAACATGGTCCGACACTCCTGAACCAGAATATACGAAGGGGAGCCTCGCGAATTGATCCGGCGCAATCTATGGATGTCATTGTAACAAGCGGCCATGAAGAGGAGAAGTCGTGTCATTGTGACGCAGTGCGCGCGCAGCAGTTGAGGTGACGCAATGTGTTGTCATCCGGTCGAGGGGGGCCCCGCAACGCGCGTCGGAGCGAACGAAGCGATCATGGATTGAGTGCCATACGAGTGTTCTGCTGCGCGAAGGCGACAAGTCGCGCTTAAAAGATGCGTTTCACTGCGGAGTATCTTTGAAAGGCGGCTTCGGATCGCGAGCGAGTGTGTCCAAGACCAAGGACGGGTGCGGATAATCGGCTCCGGCCCTCTTAAGCCCACCCTGATATCCAACGTCTGCTCAAGAGCCCCCGTCGAGGCTCTGCCACGGGTGATTGTCTCGCTGACGATGGTCCAACTGGACCCGACACCGGCAATTGACTAAGATCAAACCTCTAATACGGATGCTCTATCCTTCAGCGAATTAAGGAGGCAAGAGATCTCATGCCTTACCTTCTCGCTACCGGAATCCTAGCACTTCCTATCCTCGTCAGCTTTGGATCAGATTTGACCGCTGCTTCACGGGTTCATTCGTACACCCCACCGGCTCGCCAAGACGTTTATTGCCTGCAGGGCCGAGCCTGGGGATATCCGGGCAACTGCCAGTTCTCGACCTACAGTCAGTGCATGGCTACCGCATCCGGCACCTACGCTTATTGCGGTATCAATCCGATGTACGCCTTCGAGCGACAGGGAAGGCAATTGCGCTGAGGCGAACGTCGTCAGGTCAGCCAAGCAGCGTTGGATGATGGACGGACCGTTCAGACTCGTGTCGCGGTTCGCTCGACCCCAGCCGCTGAATCGGCTGATTGGTCCGTTCGTTCGACTGCGCCCGGTGCCATCCTTGCATCTGGACGGCGATATCCGCTCCTGGGGCGGGGCGACACTATTCGAAACGGATCTTCTGGCTCAGATCTCTCGGAAGATAGCAGAAGGCCCGCGCTCTTCCCAGTACTGTCTCAATCTGTCTCAGAGTTCAGCGCGGCGTGCAGCCGAGCCTTCTCCAACCGAGACCTGAGTCCATTCAAACAGGCGGCCAGTTTGGCGAACTCCTGAATGCTGACATAATCAAAGACGAACTGCTCAACCTCTTTCTGCTGCTCGTAAGGATCTTGCGAGCGATGCCCGTGAGCGACAAAAGGACGTACCTGGCATCATTCATGTCGGATTTCCGGCGCACGAACTGCTTACCTCAAGCTCCCTCGATTGCTTGGTGATGAAACCCGACTCGACTCTCATCAGCTTCGCGACAGCATTGACGGGAACACCATCTTCTTCCAGCTCCGTCAGAGCCATCAAGATCATCATTTGCGGACCAGTAATGCCAAGCGCATTCGCGTGGTAGGACCGAAGATCGCAAGACATACGTCGATTGATCTGATCTACCATGTAAAGCGCCTGAGTAGATCCTGACTGACGCGCGGCGCCTTCCGGGAGCGTGTTGCCAATGCAGGCAGCTTGGGTGGCATCTGATCTCAGGAGCTCCAGCCTCAAAATATTGCTTGCTGGCTGGCTGGCTTCAGCAAAGAGGACCGGTCCTCGCTGATCACTTTGACGCGCCCAAAGCGCCCCGATCAATCAGTCGCCACAGCTAGACCATTCGTTCCGGTTCGATTTATGAGGATATTGCCCCCTCCCCAGTGGCGATCACCATAGCTTCAACCCAAGATCGAGGCCATCAAAAGTACGCCTAGCGACGTTGATGGACAGGATCGGAGAGGTCGTCGACGGGCAGTGGCGGAAATTCGCCATTTATAGGCCCGTCAGGAAACCCTTGCAAAATTATAGCAGTAGTGCTATAAGAGAAGGGCGAATGACCACACAGAAGCCCGTAGTTTGGATCGGATCGTCAAAGGACGATCTACGAGCTTTCCCGGACGAGGTTCGCCGCGTCATGGGGTTTGCGATCAATGATGCACAAAACGGCGACGAGCATCCTCGTGCCAAGGCCTTAAAGGGCTTTGGTGGCCGGAGTGTACTGGAGGTCATCGACGATGAAGATGGCGATACGTTCCGTGCCGTCTACACCGTACGCTTCGCTGGCGTTATCTATGTCCTTCATGCCTTCCAAAAGAAGTCGAAGAAGGGGATTGAGACTCCGAAGCACGACATCTTGGTAATTCAGGCCCGGTTGAAGGCAGCCGAGGCTCATTACCAAGAGAACTACGGAAAAGGAGGCAAGAAATGAGTAAGGCAATTAAAGCAACCGCAGGCAGCGATAATATTTTCGCTGACCTTGGCTTTGCCAATCCTGAGGAAGAACTCCTCAAAGCCAAACTTATTCGTGAGCTTCGTGCGATCATCAAACGTCGCAAGTTGACTCAGACAAAGGCTGCCGAACTGCTAGGCCTTAAACAGCCTGATGTATCTGCCCTAGTGACCGGCCGCGTAGGGAAGTTCTCGATCGACAGGATTGTTCGATGCCTAGATCGGCTTAATTATCGTGTGGACGTCGTTATCCGTCATAAGCCCGTTCGTCGCGCATCCTCGCGAGCTGCGGCCTAAGAGTGGGAATGGATGGATATTGACGAACTTCGGGATGCTGAAATCCAGCTACATGGTTTGACCAAGGCCGACGGCGTCTATACGTTTTATCACGATGAGACCAACAATATCCGCAAGTTGTATATTGACGATGGACGTTTGAACGTTGCTGAGCTGAAGGTATTCGTCCTCGGCGGCATTGTGCATGAAGGAGCACCGCGACCGATTGAGATTCAATCGCTTCGAGAAGCGATGCGTATCCAGAAGACGGCTCCGGAAATCAAACTGGAGCATGTCGCCAAGGGTAACTTTCTTGACGTTCTTCGCTCCCGAAAGCTGACCACGTTCCTTCGATGGCTTATCGATAACGGGTTGATGATCCACTATCACGAGCTGGATCCATTCTACTGGTCAGTTGCAGATATCATCGATTCGATCGTGCCTGAACTTGGCAATCCGATGCTCTTGCAATACCACGTCTTGCTGAAAAGCGACCTCGTCGCAGTGCTGCGCTGCGAACTGGCCGCAACCATCCAGCTATTTCACGATTTCGGCTATCCGGGGTTATCACCCGAGGGGCGGAGACCCTTCCTCGACAGGCTCATTGAGATTCTCGAACGTAACAGTGATGTCCTCCGGCATTTCAATGCAATGATGTTGAAAGGTGTACTGCAGGCCGGACGGGCGCTGGAGAGTCTGGAGTTCATTGAAGGTTATTACCCGAACCTGCTCATCGATGAGTTCAGTACCTTTTACCAGGGACGTATCGCGATCTTCAAGAATTCGACCCACATCTTCGACATGGAGAAGGTCATCCACGACCGCCTGCTGGAAACACCTCTGACCAGCCAGGGGAAACCGGTTGCGAACTTCCGATTTGCGGATTCCAAAGCCGAGCTAGGGCTTCAGATCTCAGACGTTATTGTGGGCGTCTTAGGAAAGATGCACACCTACTTTACGAACACGGGTCATGAGGACGTCGCTGCGGATCGAGAGGCTCTGGCCGGGACGAGCCTGGAGAACGCAAAACTCTTGTCGGACCTCATCTCAGCTTCGCATGCAGCCAATGTCACGTTCCTTCATCATGTCGCCAGTGTGCACGACATAGATAAGCTTGATCTGTTTCTTCGCTTTCCAGATGGGGCTCACGTTGCATGAACGAGGCGATCAATAATCGGCATTCGCGAGGGTGGGATACTTCGAACTTCTCAGCTGAACGTCGGGAGTATTTAGATGGTGATCTTGCCTTTGAAGCAATTGCAAGATCTATAGCGTCAGAGCTGGCCCCGGTTGTTTGGACAGCGCCCCGC
>NZ_AJQF01000530.1:0-4796 GCF_000261705.1 Bradyrhizobium genomosp. III
CTGATCGCCTCGTCACCCAAAATCCCGCATAGCTCCAGCATCCTCATTGATGGACTTTGTTAGAAAGTGTTGGTCTAAAAGGTTATGTCCGGTCGTGATTCATAATCGGCATTGAAGACATTGTCTTGCTCGTAGCCCTACCAAGGATGTTCCACATGAACGGCGGAAAAATCTCGTCTTCGTGAGTAGAGACGCGGCCAAGCGCGCTTGCTGATCGCGTTATCCCGTGGCATGTTGGATCAGGTCCGTCATTCAGCCTCCTTAGCCCCTGTCAGGGGAAGAGCGACGTTGCGGATCCGCTAACCCAAATACTTCGTGCGGCTTGGACGATTGCGCTTGTCGAAAGAAAGTTGGCCGGAGCTATAATCCAATGTGTTGACCGGCTAGCCGCGGCGCTCACTCAAGTGTGACCCCCGCGATATGACCTGATTCTTTGCAGCACTCCGCTCATATCCCGAAATGTCTTGGAGTATGCCGAGAATCAGCGAGGTGCAGTCGCATTTACATACGTAGCAACCTGCCATGTGCTCGCGCGGTCTTCGGCAAACGTCCGTATAGTTCTTTCCAACCTTCCTACATCCGAGTCAATCTTGCTGCAATTGAGCAGTTGCTTAATTTCGTTCTATTGGTCGAGCAATCGGAGGCGCGATTGCAGTTACCCTTCTGTGATCCCGCCCGATCAAAGTGAATGGGTCTTAGGTCATGAGTAGCAGCCAAAATTCTGTCGTTTCGTCGCTTTGTACGCAAGCTGTTGGTCCTCATGCGATCGGGCGGCTCGCTTTGCTTCGCCCAATCGAGCTAGCGCCGACAGGGGGGCGCGTGCCCAGCACGAGCGCCTGACGATAAGCGGACGTTTTGGTCGTTCACCTGAGTGTGCTTTCTCTCGGTCTTCCACGATCTGGGACCACACTCCTGGCTCATTTGCTGAAGCTCCATCCAGACATTGTGGCTCCGCCTGAACCCTGGTTAATGTTGGCGCTCGAGGCGTTTGGCAAGGTGGATCGGCGCCATCCGGGGGGCAGCGCACTGATTGAGGCCGCAACCTCCGAATTCTTAGGACGGATAGACCGCGCGATCGTTAGCCGCGCTTTTGCAGAAGCAGCATACGATCAGTATCTGGCAGAAGCGGGTAAGCGCATCATCATAGATAAGACACCACGCTATGGACGGTCCTTGACTTTGTTGAATCCGTCTATCCAGAAGCGCCACACATCCTTCTGATGCGCAATCCCTACGCCATCGCCGCTTCATTGAAATCGACCTGGGATTCCATGGCGGGCAGACAGCTCGCAGCCGGTCAGCGTTTCCAGTCTCACTGATCTCATGCTTCGTCTGCCCGATGGCATAATATCTTCACTCCCCGATTTGGTTTTGGGTCTTCCTAGGCTCGCCGAGCAACGTACTCGCCCGCAGGCCCATTTGGTGCAATACGAACTGCTCGTGGCGCGTCCGGACGAGGAAATCCAACGTGTACTGACAGGGCTCGGCTGTGATCCAGATGGCGTCGCATCGGCTAGCATAGGACGAGCAGATTATCTTCAAGCCAGCAGCTTTGGGGATCGAAAAAACGTGGAACGAAACGCCATCCACGGAAGCTCAGTCAAATCACGGCAATCTCAATTGTGCGTCGAGGAGATGCAAACCGTGACCGATCTGGTCGGTGCCGAGCTTTTGCTGGAACTCGGATATGAGCAGGAACTGCTGCATGCCCAGAAATCCGGAGTTCTAGACAGGGGGCGGGAGGTAACTGAACCCTATCGCCGTATATTCCGCACCTGGTGGGATATGCGAAGTACCAATGCGGGAGGATTGCCCGGCTCATCTTACGCTGGAGAGCCGGTCCACACTGCTTTGAACATTTCGGAGAACCGAGACGTGGCTATCGAGACGTTGCGAGGGGAGGTCCCGCGGCTTGAGCAGATCCTCAGCATCTCCTAAGGACGCTGGCGATGGTAACGTCTGGCAAGCTTTCTTCCCTTTTTGGCCGCCGCTCGTCGGCGAATACCTTCGGCGTAGGCCTGTACCTTCGCATCGCGAGGCAATGCTGTCACGAACATGCGCCATCCTGAGCTACGAAGCCCCGCCGCGTGTTCGGGTCATGCTCCGTTCCGCCTTTCCTGGTTGATCGCCATGAAGGCGCCATAGGCGCAGCCGAAAAGGAAGCGAAGCTCATCCTTGGCAAGCGACAGAGATGATCACTTGATGATCCGCTCTGGTCAACCGCTGGCGTGCTCGACCGCGCCCGTAGACCACGTCGGACGCGAGCTCGCATCAACGAGCCGGCCTGCAGAGGAGAGAGCAGGACAAGTACGAAGTGCGACCGTCGTCCAACCAGAGTGCCTCATCGGCGAGGTAGTTGCGCGCAACGAGCGCTGGGATGCCGGCAACTTTTGCTCGCCGCCCACGCCTTGGAACCGCCGTAAAACCGCACGCTCACCGCCGCCATATCGCTCGGTGAGACGTCCCGCGGCGAAGCGGCGTTAAGTAACTGAGATGCTGAAAGCCCAGGAATCGCTTCCAAGATAAAGCGCGCAACTTCATTGGACTTGGCTCGACGTACTCCCGGCAAATCGAGGCGACATGTTGTGTCACAAGGCCGCTCGCCAAAAGGTGTCGAACTGATTCCTGCTCGCGCAAGCATCCAAGATCGCTGGATCGCCATCAAGTGTGGCTCGCCGCGGGCTGCCAACGCCGCTCCATTGCGAGCGCAATGACGTGACACAACAGCTATGGCGGAAGGTTTAAACCGTCATGCACAGCATCCAGTAGGATCTCGCCCGGGCTGCCGAGAAGCTTCGTACCTCCATATGGCTCTTTTGGCCGGATTGCACGTAAACGGAACGATCCCGTCATTTCGCCGCAGAATCGCGCTCGCACGCGGAATACTCACGCTCGATCCAGATCTAACGTTCAAACTATTGAACCTCGCTGTGAATCCCTCGTACTCCGCTGCTTGCGTCGACTTGTCGCTGCCAAACGGGAGTACGTGAGGAAAAAGTCCCGCGAGAAAAATTCCGGAGAGGGTTGAAACGCCCGTAACGTCAAGTTGTACGATCTTCGAGCTCGCCCAGACAGCTATGTGCGTCCCAATCCCTCCACGAGCGACGGAGTGAAAATGTATCAAGTCCCAAGCAAACGCATTGGACACCCGCTGCGAACGAAGACTATCGAGTGTGCCTGCCTATCGTCCGGGCGCGACGATCTAGGCTGCATCGCCTTTCTGGCGGCAAAGCTTGCCTGACTGGGCAGTCTTACAGGTAGACCGCCGGCCGACCGGCGCCTCATAGCGCCAGAGGCGACCACGCCCAAGCCTGCACATGCGTGACAGTTGGATGAGAGCGAGCGTCGGCGCCCACTTGCGCCCGAGCGTTCAGCGCAAAAAGGCTATCTGGGAGGTCTGAAACGCATCAACGGGGAGCTTTGTGAAGGATTGCTCTCCATCCGCAATGAGAAATTGAAGGTTGTCATCCGGCGGCCTTTTGGAGCGGTCGACGCGAAACGAGACCGCGTTTCAAGGCGCTTCATTCGAAGCTATCGATGAGGAAGGCATACGCGCGCCTCCGGGGCGATGGCGCGCGTACGGCAGGTCATCGACGAACACAATGTAGGAGGAATGGTTTGACAAGACAGCGCTCTTTGCTGACGCCTGGTCCATTGTCGCTATCGTTGGCGGTGAAGAGCCAGATGCAGCTTGATCTCGCATCTCGCGATGACGAGTTCAAGGAGGTGACCGCCTGCATGAGGCGGCTGATGCTCAACTTGCTGGGAAACGCTAAGGACTATTCGGTGGTGCCCATTCAAGGAGGGGGCTCCTTTGCAATGGAGGCTGCCCTCTCTTCATTTGTGTCCCGAGCCGACAGGCCGCTCGTCTGCGTAAACGGCATCTATGGCGAGCGTGTTCTACAAATTTTGCGGCTGTGGGGGGTCGAAGCGCTGAAGCTCGTCAAGCGCGCAACCGATCCTTTGGATCCGCAAGAAATCGGCGAGTATCTGAGCCGAAATCCTGGCGTTACGCACCTGTGTTTCGTGCATTGTGAGACGACAACCGGAATCGTCAACCCTCTGCAAGAGATCGTGGAAGAGGCGAGGCGTTGTGGCGTAAAAACCATCGTTGATGGAATGAGTTCCTTCGGCGCTCTCAATATCGATCTGAGCCAGCGTGGACCAGACGTACTGGTCACATCGAGCAACAAATGCATAGAAGGGCCGCCGGGAGTAGCGTTTGTAATTGCGTCGCGCGAGCTGCTGGAGAATGCGGCTCAAGAACCGAGATCGTTTGTGCTCGATGTGAGAGATCAATGGCGCTCGCTCGAGCGCACGGGTGAGTGGCGGTCGACCCCTCCCACCCACATCGTTCAGGCAACGACAATGGCTTTGAAGATTCTGCATGAGGAGAGCATTGATGCCAGACGCTTCCGGTACGAGAAGGTCAGAGACGACCTCATCAAGGAACTCGAAGGGACAGTGTCTCCGCTGCTGTCCCCCGAGTTGCAGTCGCCGGTCTGCGTTGCGTTCAGTGCGCCGCCCGGCATAGTAGACCAGGAAGGATTCGATGGGCTGTATCGCCACTTGGCGGCCCACAATCTTTACGTCTACTCGAAGCTGCACCTTGCGACGCGAAGCTTTCGCGTCGGTTGCATTGGGGAAATCCAATCCAGCTGGATTGAGCGGTTGGGATGCGCTTTTCGTTCATATTTCCGGTCCGGTCAGGCCCGGTCAGCAAGGCCGGCGCCGGACCAAGAGGCATATGCCGCGCGCGTAAAGATGCCGGCTCAGGCAGTTGGAGACCGGCAGCT
>NZ_AJQF01000531.1:0-8664 GCF_000261705.1 Bradyrhizobium genomosp. III
TGCATGCGGGTTATCGGCGCGACCCGGTGACGAAAGCCGTCGCAGTGCCGATCTACCAGAATACAGCTTATGAACTCGATGGCGATCTCAACCACATCGCGGACGTCTACAACGTCAAGGCCGATGGGTTCACCTACACGAGGATTATCAATCCCACGACCCGCGCGCTCGAGAAGCGCTACGCCGCTGTCGATATGGGCAGCGACTCGCTCGCCGTTGCGTCAGGTCAAGCGGCGACGTTCCTTGCTATCGTCAATCTTTCAAGTGGCGAAGTAGGGGACAATGTCGTTGCCTCTCCATATCTATATGGCAATACCTGGAACCTGCTCCACAACACCCTAAAGCGTTTGGGAATCAGCGTGAGGACAGCAGATCCTCGAAGGCCCGAGACGTTCGAGCGAGCGATCGATGATCGCACCATCTGCCTGTTCGGAGAGGTAATATCGAATCCCTGTCTGATTCCGCTTCCCGTTAAACAGCTTGCGGAGATCGGCCGGAGGTACGGCGTGCCTCTGGTCGTAGACAACACGACTACGCCGCTGATATGCCGGCCGTCAGACCTGGGCGCTGCAGTTACAACGTACTCTGCAACAAAATATATCTCCGGCCACGGCACGACCCTCGGCGGACTAATCGTTGACAGCGGTAAATTTAGCTATCGCGGAGCTTCTCGCTTCCCCTTGTTCAATGGTCCCGACGAAGCGCATGGCGGAATTGTCTGGCACAACGCCGTGCGCGATGTCGATGACCTAGGAAAGAGCGAGTTTCTCCTCAAGGCTCGCATGACCTGGTTACGCGATACCGGTGCAGCCATCTCCCCGTTTGCGAGCTTTCAACTGATCCAAGGGCTTGAAACGCTGCCGCTTCGCATGAAGCAGCACTGCGCCAATGCCAGGATCGTGGCTGGAGTTCTAAAGGAGCATCCAAAAGTGCGTCGGGTGTTTTACCCGGGTCTCTTCGAAGGCGCCGATCGGGAAATCGTCGAACAGACACTCAACACCGCATATGGACACGGGGCGATGGTCATGTTCGAGGTGGAAGACGAACTGGCCGGGCGAAAGTTCATCCAGAACATTGACTTGATGTATCACGTTTCCAATGTGGGAGACGCCCGCACGCTCGTGACTCATCCTGTCTCGACGACTCACACCACCGTCCCGCGGGAAAAGCGCGAAGCCGCCGGCATATTTGGCGGCTCAATCCGGCTTTGTGTCGGCATCGAAGATGTCAATGACATCTTGCGCGATCTGGACAAGGCGCTTTCCGCAATCTGACAACCTGCAAGGCAATTAGGAAGAGGTTCTCATGAATCAGGCAGACGCTTGGAAACTGAGGTCATCACGCTATGAGGCCGTTCAATTCAGCCGGGAGATCAATAAGCAACTTTCGGAGCTAAGGCCCGACAACATCACAGGGGCCGCCTACATTGCGAAAGATTACGCTGTTATCGCAGCGTGCACGCTTGCGACCGTGTCTGTTTCGTGGTGGCTCTACCCGCTGGCCGTTCTCCTGATTGGTGCCTATCAGCGCGGATTGACAACCATCGCTCACGATGCAGCTCACCGCACGCTCGCGAAGAACACCACCTGGAATTATGTTCTTGGCATTCTGTTCGCCTCCTATCCCTTGTTCCAGCGACACTGGGCCTATCGGATCTCACATGTCTACTTGCATCATCCCTATCTCGGCGACCCCGACAAGGATCCCGACCTGAAGTTTTTCCTGGCCAGCGGCGTTTATGACGTGCAGCGTCCAGAGAGATACGCTTTCAACATCATCTGGAAGCCGATCTTCGGCGGCGCGACAGTGGCCTATCTGAAGTATCTCTGGACCAACCGGTTTTCGGTCGAAGATACCGAGGATCAGAGCCGCTCAGGCATACTGATTGACAGGTATGGCTTCTATCTCTTCTGGATCAGCATCTTGGCCGGGTCATATGTTCTTGGGCTGCTCCATATTGTCGTCCTGTTCTGGATCGTGCCCTATCTCACCACATTTCAGGTCCTCGGCTGGTTCATCGAACTCGCCGAGCACTCGCCAATGTGCGAAAACGAGACGCAGAACGTCTATCTCACCAGAAATCGGAAGGGAAGCTTCCTCGAGCGAGCCATTCTTGGGCAGAATCTAGATGAGTACCACCTTGAGCACCACCTTTCGCCCGGTATCCCGTTTTGGCTGTTGCGCAAGGCTCAGAAAATCCGAATGCAGGATCCGAACTACGCGAAGGTCGCCGCGACTTGGGGCGGGCTCTTTGTCAAGGGGCCTCAAGGTCAGCCTAGCGTCATAACTCAGCTGAAAGAGCGAAATCGACGGCTGTATGAGCAGTCCGTTGCCGCCGTCCGGACGCGGGGCCAGGTGGCGTGAGTCTGCAACAGCCCGAGCGCGCGCGAGCCGTTGTCGGCGTCACTTCGAACCGTCTTCTGGTCGACGGTGTGCATCGCGACTGGTTACGCCGTAAGTACGTGCAGGCACTCCATCGTCATGGGGGAGTTGCTTGCGTCGTATTGCCGACCGTCGACGCGGAAGATGCTGGGGAGGCGTTCGCCACGGCCATCATGCGCCGGCTGGACGGTGTGGTCTTGACAGGTGATGAATCGAACGTCGACCCCGCCGTCCTGTCAGCGCCTGCATCCTTAGTTGATCCTGATCGGGACGTTGAGGCTGGGATCCTTGACCGTCCTAGGGACCGGCTTTCTGCCGTAGCCATACAGAGCGCCATCGCGCTCGGAATGCCTATTTTGGGCATCTGCCGTGGGCTTCAGGAGCTCAACGTCTATTTCGGCGGCACACTCCGCCCATCGCTTGCGGAGTGGAGCCTCGAAAGCGGTGCTATGCATGCCGAGAAGCCAGACCGTCCCAGGGACCGTCAGTACGATGCCGCGCACAGCGTCAGGATATCTTCCGACGGCGCGCTCTTCCCAATCGCCCGGACGATCGAAGCCCAAGTCAACTCGCTGCACAATCAAGGCATCGAGGCGCTTGCCCCGGCGCTGAGGCGGGAGGCGTGGGCGCCTGACGGTCTTGTTGAGGCGGCTTCGGTGATTGGCGCGCCGACGCTGCAAATCGGGGTGCAATGGCACCCCGAATGGCACGTCTCAACCGATCTCCTCGGCAAGCAACTCTTCAAAGCATTCGGAGAGGCCTGTGTTGTGTACCGCGGAACGAAGAATCACTAGGGCAGATCGTGAGATTTCAAACCAAACGTGGTCAGTACAGGCCGAAAGTTGAATGCCTCAAAATCGATGCGCGCGGCCCGGTCCCTGCGAGGGCCGCGCCCCGTCGCGCGGGCACGGGAAGGGTAGACGATTGACGAATAGGTTCGCGCTGGGAGTGCTCTTTGTGGCCCTCTATGTCCTCGTGAGTGCGGCAGGCGAGGTTTATGCCGCAGCGTATTTTCAGCGAGCAGATGCGTTCGTCGCGCTCCTGCTGTCATTTACCGTGGTTTGCCTGACGTTCAATCTCTTGGCGCGCCACGACACAAGCAAGGCAGGAGTGGGGAATCGGTCCCTTTTGGTCTTCGCCGTACTCAACGTCGTGACAGCAATCAGCTGGATCGGCCTATTTATCGGCTTGAAATACGTTGAACCTGCGATCGTCGTCGCGTTCATGGTGGCGTTGGGGCCCACCGCAACTGTGTGGCTAAACGCCGTGATCAGGCGCCAGGGAGTTCCGCCAGCATCCGACATCGTCGTCAGCGCTTCGATCGCGATGATCGCGAGTTACATGATTTGGATCTCGGCCAGCGGCAACGCAGGCGTGGAGTGGGGGGCTCGATCGTCCTTTGGAATAGTCTTGGCCATCGTGGCCGGCCTATCGCTCGCCCTCACAAATGTACTTGTCAAACTGCTTTTCGACCGTGGGTTTTCCGGCCGGCAAGTGCTGGCGCATCGGTTCTATGGAACGATTATCTTGCTGCTGGGACTGGTGGACTATTCATCCATCGTGCCTGAGATCTCGCAGCATTGGTTTGCGATCGCAGCAGTTGGCGTTTCGACGATGATCGTTCCTTTGCTCTTGATCCAGCAGGGCATTCGTTACGTCGAGCCCTTCACCGTCAACATGGTCCTGTCCACCGCCCCTATCATCACCTTCCTGTTCCAGTACTTCGATTCTCGCATCGTGCCTTCGTCACATACGTTCCTTGGAAACATTCTCATTACGGCTGTCGCCGTCAGCAACATCTACTTGCAGTATCGGAGATCCGCATGAAAGAACGGAATTGTGTAATCGTAGACGCATACTCTACCGGCCGATATCTACCGGAACAGTTCAAGCGCTATGGCATTGGAACCGTGCATGTGATGTCGGCCGCACAGATTCCACCCATATTCCAAGCGCACTTTGATGCTAACCTGTATGATGAAGTCATTCGCCCCAGCGAGCGCATGGGGTATGACGACATCGTTGAATATCATCTTCAGGCCCTCCATGGCAGAGAATTTGAGTTCGTTATCGCCGGCTGCGAGTCTGGAGTCGAACTCGCCGATTCGTTGTCGGAGCGGCTGGGCTTACCTTCAAACGGCACCGCTCTATCGGCTGCTCGGCGTGACAAAGCGCGATTGTCTTGCGCGCTGACCTATGCCGGTGTGCGATCGATCAGACAAGTCGTGTCTGACAATGCTGTAGAAATCGCAAGCTGGAAGCGCGAAGCGAACTTCGACGAGATCGTGATCAAACCTCTGAACAGTACGGGAACCGAGGATGTATTCTTTTGCACGACAGATGCTGACATTCAGCGGGCACTAAGCGCGATTGTCGGGAAGACCAACCGTGTCGGAGCGTTGAATCGTTTTGCCCTCGGGCAGGAAAAAATAAACGGTCAACAATACACCGTAAACGCCATCTCGATCCACGGGAATGCCTTCGTTACGGAGGCCTGGACGTATGACACCGTTCCTATCGAGCGAGCATCATCGGTCTGTTCACTCGAGAGATTGTTGGACGGCAGCGAACCAATCGTTCAGGAGCTGTCCGACTACCTGGAACGAGCGTTGCAGGCGCTTCAGATCGCCGAGGGACCGGCTCATGCTGAGATCATCGTCGATCATCGGGGACCAGTTCTGGTTGACTTCGGAGCGAGGCTTCAAGGGACCATGTCGGCAAAAGCACGAACGATGGCGTTGGGGCACAACCATATGACCCTGACGGCCTGGTGCTACGCAGATCCCAAGGGCTTTGGTGAATATATGAGGCTGCGCGGGCCCTACAAGCGGCAGGCTCACGCACTTTGCGTCTCGTTGATCTCAGATATGGGCGGTGTCGTCGCCGGTTACCCGGGACTCGAAGCAATCCGCAAGCTGCCGAGCTTCGCAGACGCCATTGCATTCGTTCCGATTGGTCAAGAGCTTGTTCCCACGATCGACTTGGCGTCGACACCGGGCATCGTTTATCTCGTGAATAGCGACTTGACTACGCTTGAGAATGACTATCGCAAGTTGCGAGCAATGCGGATGGACCAGGTGTTCGATTTAGTGATGCAGGATCGCGACTAATGCCAACTGATCCCAGGTTCACCGGAGCGAATCCAGCCCGCGCGGCGATGGTCGGCGTCAGCGACTTCGATGGCGTTCTGCGAGGCAAACACGTCTTAGGTGAAGATCTCTCGGATGGAGATAAAGTTATCAAGTTCTCTGAAGCGGTGCTGGCGTGGGATTGTACGGACCGGGTCATTCCGGCGAGTTTCACGCAAAAGCCGCTATCAGCGTTCGGAGATGCTGACCTGCGTATTCTATCAGGCACCGGCCGTTCGGTGTCTCATCTCGGCTCTCAATATCTCTACCTCGCGGAGTTCACGGGCGCGCATGAGAACATCTGCCCGCGCGGCGTTCTGCGTAAGGTCCTACGAAGGGCTGCTGACCACGGATACGACTGCACTGCCGGGTTTGAGTTTGAGTTTATACTATTTAAGGAGAACGCAGACACGATTGAAGAAAAGCCGTTCGGTGAATGGGCTCCTTTAACTCGCGGCCCGTTCGGCTACTCGATTGCGCGCTCTATCGCGCAACATGAGCTGTTCGGTGAGATCTTGGCGCTTTGTGAGAAGGCTAGAATACCTCTCAGCGGACTACACTTTGAAACGGGACCTGGCGTGGTCGAAGCGTCACTTCGTCATTGTGATGCGCTGGAAGCCGCCGATCGAGCAACCATATTCAAGTCGATGATAAAAGCCTGGGCGCAAACGCGAGGCATGATGGCTACATTCATGGCCAAGGTTTCCGAGAAATGGCCTGGCCAGTCCGGCCATATTCACATCTCCATGTCCTCGGATAGTCAAAATGCGTTTTACGACGGTGATGCGTTCGGCAACGTCTCCGATCTTATGAGGCAATTTATCGCCGGACAACTAGAATACATGAATGAGTTCTGTGTGCTCGCTGCGCCAAACTTCAACAGCTACAAGAGATTGGTACCTGGCTCCTGGGCACCAATCTGTCCAAGCTGGGGAGTCGACAACCGCTCCTGCGCGGTTCGCGCCATTCCGGGAGAGCCATCTGCCCATCGCCTGGAGTATAGGCTGCCTGGCGCAGACGCGAACCCATATCTCGCGCTAGCATGTGCGATTGGTTCGGGAATATTGGGCGTCGAGACAGGTCCGGCACTACCGGCTTCGATCGTCGGTGATGCAAGCGTGGAAATGTGTCGTCCGTCCGCGAGACTGCCTCAAAGCCTATCAGAGGCAACATCTCGGTTTGCAGAGTCTGCAGCGGCCAGTGATGTCTTTGGAGAAAGGTTTGTTGGAGCGTTTTCTTGCTCGCGCCATTGGGAGTGGCAAGCCGTTCAACATCGGGTCACCGACTTTGAACGTCGGAGATACTTTGAGATCATTTAGCTTGGGCTCTTCGACAGTTCTGGAGATCATTCTTCTGGCCGGTGCCGGCAGGGCTACTGCGGGGGTCTGTGCCGCTAATGTTGGAGTTCATGCAGAGAAAATGTGCGTTACTCGTAGCGTTGAAGACGCCCGGCGCTTGGTTTGAGGTGTGATCTTTTCAATCAAACTTATAGGAGGCCTGAAAGAACGTACCCCAGCGCTCCATGCTGTACTTCGCGAATATGGCCGGATCACCGACGCAGCCGCTGCTGCTGCACAAAGAGTCGCCCCGCTTTTTGGTCCACATGGACCAGTAGCGCCCGCCGACGCCGACGCTGAAGTTCTTGGTGAAGAAGTAGGACAGCACGCCTTCAACCTGGACGCCGCCGCCACCGTTGCCCCGCTGTTCATCGAAGGTGGTCTCGTCGCGCAAGAGATGGTGGTCACGCCCTTTGAAATCGGTCCAGGACAGGTAGGCGACATCGGTGTTTAAGCGCCAGCGCTCAGAGAGCATGGTTTCGGCGCTTAGGCCGACACGAGGTGCATTCCACTGAGTATTCTGGCTGCCGATGATAGTGTCTGGGTTCGCCGGACAAGTGTAGCGGGGGTGGGCAATCTGCGTTCAACCGATGGAGTCGGAACTCTGTTCGTAGTAGGTCCAGCCGATAAATCCGCCGACCTTGTAGTTGGCGCCGCGCAGGAAATCGTAACCTAAGTCTGCGGTAAAATAGGTGAACCGTCCGTTTCGTTGCCGTGATGCGTTGTTGATATAGGAGAGTTCCCGATCGGCGAGCCAATCTTCATTGTTTATGTTTCCTTTATCGAAGCGCCCGAGGCCAATGTTGCCCTTCAGGAACACTCCCGATGGGCTGTCGACACGGCCAAATAGCTCTCCCGAAAGTCCGTCAAGGCCATGATAGGTGAGCCTCGATACAAGGACGCTGGGGTCTAGAGGCAAGTAGGGCGCTACACTGTGGTCCCATTGGAATCGTCCGCGGCTGAGCCAGAGCCGCGATCCGCCTTCGAACGACCAACCATCTGAATAAGCAATCGGCGGCGCGCCGACTGGAGCCTTCGCGTACTGCGGCACATAGGACCATTGCGCCGTCCACGGGTCGGCGCCAAAATGGTAATTCAATCCAATCTTTCCGATGTGATAGTTGCTGGACGGGCTCGTTGTGTTCGCCGGAACAATTGCGAACGGCGGACCCTGCACCGTCGGAGGTGTCGCGACACTCGGGCCACCGAAATTCAGATAGTCATACTCAGCTGCGACCGACCATGCGGGCGTAAGCGCCTGCTCGACGCCCAGCCCGATGATGCCACCGATGCGACCGTAGTCGAAATGGGTTTTCTCCTGTGGCACGAGTCCGCCTTCATGGTTATTGATGACGTCGCCCTGATTGTTTTGCCAAGCTGCACCTCCCTTGAGATAGGCCAGCGTGCCACCCGACGCGCCAAACGTGTAACCGACACGACCGGTCGCGGTGGCAAAGATGTTCGGACCTGCCTTGCAGTTTGCACTCACGACAAAGCCGGACGACGCGAGGCAGGTATTTGTGCCGTCTGAGACAGCACCGCTGACATCGAGTTCGACGCCAAACACCCAGCCGTTCTTCTGCCAATTGTAGCCGATCTGGCCACCTGCGAGGAACGTCGGCGTATCGACTATGCCGCCATAGATTGACGGACCGTAGGGATTGCTGAAGGAGGTTCGGCCGTACCCGCCGCCGACGTGTCCACCAATATAGCCTCCGGACCAGTTCCACACCGCCGCGGGCAGTTTCACTTCCGGCTCAAGGTCTGCCGCATTCGCCGCACTGACCTTGCCCCACGGGCTTAATCCAGTTTGAAGT
>NZ_AJQF01000532.1:0-632 GCF_000261705.1 Bradyrhizobium genomosp. III
ATCACGACTCACGTTCCAAGAAAAGTGGGTACTAGCTCCGATCGGACCTTTGGAGTCTCGACAGCGATTGAGCTGGAAAGCTATATTAGAACATACTAAGAACTGATCTTCCGGTTGTGTTTTCAAGACCCACTCTCACTAACATTTTGCCCGGCAGGCCGTGCATTTAGTGCCGCCAACTCAGGATGAGGTCGGGCCCAGGAGCCGCGTCATTGACCTTGTTCCGCCATTTGCATGACGACGCCTTTTTAGCTTTTTCGCGCGATCACAAGCACCTGTACGCAGCGTGTCTGCTGGATCTGCACGAACGCTTCTTTTCAGGCGCGCCGTCGTTCCCGACGCCGCAGCAGGTGGTCCACGCCATCTACGACGTCATGCGCGCCAACCCCGTCCTCTGGAACGAGGGCGATGATTTCGGCAGCCTGCCGGAAATGATCTCCGCGAGACGCCGCCGGATCCGGAAGGCCGACGTCGCGCTCGCTTCCGAGAAGGGCGACAAGGCGCTCGGTCTTGCCCGACAACTATACGCCCGGCTGCTCGTCTGGGGATGGCTTGAAGAGGAGGAATACGGGCTTCGCGTCACTGTGGACATGGCTATGGGACCGCTGCTCGTGCTGCAACGGCTCCCCGGG
>NZ_AJQF01000533.1:0-12674 GCF_000261705.1 Bradyrhizobium genomosp. III
GCGGCTTGATCGTGCAAATCCGCCTCAACCTGGAGGCCGTCGAAAAACTGAGGCCTGAGATCACCGACCGCAAGCAGCGCGAAGCCGCGCTCGCCGTCCGCGAGGCGCGCAATCAGGCCGACCAGTTCACTAAGAGTCTGCGGGCCATTCTGGCCGACCTGAAGCGCGTCCGACGGACCGTCATGGAGTCGAAAACAGTCGCTACCCGGCTCGAAGCCTTTTTCGAGGAGTTCATCGAACAGCTCCTGCTGAAGGATTTCGAGTCCATCCTCACCGTCAACCATCCATACCGCTTCCGCGACGCCATCGTCGATCTCGCGCGGAGGATCTCCTACAGCCCGGAAACCATGCAGGTCCTCGCCGAGGAGTACATAGCTTCCAGCATGGCAGCCGACATCGAGGACGGTCGAATGGCCGCGGCCGACGACCTGCTGGCTATCGAAAGCATCTTCGATCAGATCGGGGAGATGTTCGACAGGATCGAGGCCTTCCGCAGGCAGCTCGAAGCCCGGGTCCGCAACACCATTAAGTACGCCGAGCGGGGCGGGCAGGGACTCGTCGGCCGGGCCGGCGACCTGGTGCGGCGCCTGGATGCCTTACTGCGCGACGGCAGGCACCACAAGGCGACAATCGAATGGAGCATCGAGCCGCTGCGGTCGCCCTGGTCGGAGCACCATCAGGCGCCGGCCAGGCAGCCGCGCCGTCCCGTCGAAGCAAGGGAGCTCGCCGAGCCGCCGTCGGATCCGTTGTATGAACTGCGCAAGAAGCTCCGCCTCGAGTACATCGCTCGCATCGCGCCCCGCCCCGAGGATGTCAGACGATTCCTCGAGGGCCAGGTGCCGCCATTCGCGACCAGGGAAGCCCGCTTCATGGAAATCGATACCGTGGACGACTTTCTCGCCTTCGATTGCGCCCGCCGATATGCGCTGACAGGCGAGGTTCCGGCGCAGGTCGCGGCCGGGTTCGAACTCGAACCGTGCCCCGACACGCCCCCACACGACAGCGAATGGCTCCGTTGCGCCAACTTCCTGGTCAAGCGATCGGGCGCACTCCGGAAGGCGAGGGCGGCTCATGCTCAGTGAGTTCGAAAACGTCGAGCGCTCCTTCGGCGCGGAAAAGGCAGCCGACCTCCGCAAAGCGCAGCACTTCCTGCTACGGCGGCAGTTCGTGTTCGCGGGAGACCCCCGGACCGGGACAGTCTACAACACGATCATGGACGGCCGCTTCCGCGACGTGGTCGACGGCTTCTTCGATAGTTGCGGATACCGCGTCCACCGCGATCCGGAGGCGCAGTGGGCCGGCATCGTCGCCATGGACGAGGACGTGCCGCTGCCCCGGATGAAGCTCGACGAAACCATCGTCATGCTGGTGCTGGCGGCATACTGGCAGCAGGAGGTGAACGTCGGAGCAGTCGAGGACCGGGCCGTCGTAGTGGCCACTTTGAACGACCTGTTCGATCGCTACCGCGAGATGGCGCAACACGGCGGCGGTGGCGCGATCTCGGCCGCCCGGTTCCGGGACATCCTGCGCGAGGTCGCCCAACGCAGTTTGGTCGAGATCGGTGATTTTGACGACGAGCAGCAGGACTGCGAGATCAGGATCCGTCCGATGATTAAGCTGATCAGTGGCGGCGATGCCCTCCAACGGCTCGAGCGCTACGTCCGTAGCGAGGAGGCGCGGTTTCCGCAGCCCACAGGAGGCGAGGCATGATGGAGCTACGCCACCTGACGATGGTGAACTGGCACCTGTTCGACGTCGCCGACATCGACGTGACAGGACACGTCGGGGTCCTGGGCGAGAACCGGTCCGGCAAATCGACAATCCTCGACATGGCACAGGTCGTTCTCACCGGCGCGAGCCGGCGGTTCTTGCGCCTGAACGCGGTCGCCGGCGATAGCGGAAAATCGCGCAGCGGCTCGAAGCGCAGCGTCGTCGATTACTGCCTTGGGACGCTCGGCGAAGACCAGCGCCGGCGCGACGAGGCGCGCACCTACATCGCGCTCGGTTTCGAAGACACGGAAGACGCCCGGCCACCGGTCACGATCGGCATGGCGCTCGAGGCGCGCAAGTCCGACAGCAGGGAGACTGTGCTGGCATTGTTCGTCGCCGTCGGGACCGTTCTGAGCTCCAAGGACTTCATCGAGCAGCGAGGAAAGTCGCAATTCCCGGCGCAATGGGAGGACGTGCGCGCCCGGATCGTCGCGGCGGTCGGCGAAGGCAGCTTCGTCAATCATCGCGACCGGGCGAGCGACTATGTCCGCGAGTACATGCGCCATCTTCTGCCGCATTCGTCCTTTGGCGAACAGAACGCCAGCGCCCTGCAGAAATCAATCGTCAACGCGATGACGCTCGATCACAACCAGACGGCGACGCAGTTCGTGCGGAACTACATCCTCGAGGACAGTCCGATCGGCATCAAGGAGCTGCGCGAGTCGATCCAGACATACCACAACATCAGCGAGACCATCCGGAAAATGCGCCTCAGGCTCGAAGCCCTGAGGGCGCTTCGGAGCGTCCTCGCCGCGCTTGAAGAGGCGCTCGAGACCAAGTTCAGGGAGGAATGGGTCGCAAAACGCGCGACTTGGCTCGCGGCGCGCGCGACAAACCTGGACTTCAAGACCAAGCGGCGTACCGAGATGGCCCGCCGGGACGCCGCAGCAAAAGAACTCGAATTCATCGACGACGACGTCAAGGCCATCGATAAGGAGATCGAACGCCTCACGGCCGCGATCGCCGAGCACGATGCCAAGACCGGCAGAAAGTCCCTGCAGCAGACCGCCGATGTGGCCGGGCAGGCGGCGCACCGCGCCTCGGCGGACTTCAAGGCTCGCATGGAGAACATCCGTCGCCTGGAGCCGCTACGCGCGATGTGCGCGGACGGTTTCGAGGACTTCGTTCCTGCGCTTGAGCGTCTTCTGACCGCCACCGCCGGGGCCGACATCGTGGGCGTCTCCGACGAGGTCACCGCGGCCGAGAAGTCCTTCGCGGCAAGCGGCGCCAAATGGCTGCCGAAGATCGACGAAGCGCGTCAAACGATCATCGCGGAGCTTTCTGGCCTCCGCGGCAGGCGCGACGAGGTGCTCGAACGGATCCGACAGCACGCCGCCGGAGGGGCGCGTGCCTATCTCGGCGACGACACTGAACTCCTCTGCCGCAGGCTGCGGCAGGAGGGAATGGTCCCGCGCGTACTCTGCGACATCATCGAAGTCGCCGAACCCGAGTGGGTGGGAGCCGCCGAGGCGCTCCTCGGCCGCGACCGGGAAGCTGTGTTCGTGGACAGAGCGGATATCAGCGCCGCCACGTCAATCTTCAAGGAAGGTCGCCGCGAGTTTCGCCATGCATCGCTCGTGAGCCTAAACAAGCTCGAGCAGTTCAGGGCCAAGCCGGAGCGCGGCACTTTCCCCTCGATCTTCCGGAGCCAGGATCCGGACGCGATGGCCTTCATCATGCGCCGCTACGGCAATGTCCGTCTCGCCGACACGCTCGACCAGTTCAACAGGCCCGGCCGGGCGATTATGAAGGACGGCCTCTACGACGACGGACTCGTCCGGAGCCATCGCTGGATCGAATCCTCGCAGCATAAGATCGGAAAGGCAGCCCAGGCGAACGCCCTGCGATCCCTGCAGGATCAGGCCGAGGAGCTGGGTCGGATCATGACCGACAAGGGGAAGGAGGCCCATGCCGCGGAGCAGGCTTTTGCCGCTCTGAAGAACATCTGCGAGGGACGTAATGACCTGGGGGCGTGCGCGGCCGCCTTCGTGGCCGCGCAGACTGAGGTCGCTGAAGCTCAGGCCAGGCTCGATGCTCTCGACGGCGCGGGGGACGGCGGGCTTCGCGAAAAAAAGAGGGCGCAGCAGAAGCTGAAGGAGAAGAGGCTGGAGGAGAGAAAGACACAGCAGAAGGCATTCGGCGAGCATGACGGCGAGGTCAGGTCGGCGGAGAGGAGGCTCGGAGAGGGCGAGAACGTGCCTGGCTCCGAACTCAACCTTAGGGTCGCCCGGTCGATATACCGCAAGTTCTTCCCACTCTACTCCACCGCGAAAGGCAGGGCCGTCTACCGCGACCGCCTCGATGCCGCAGCCCAAAAGGGCTTCGCGGAGAAACACCGGGCTATCGCCGAGAAGGCCTTGAAGGATGCGAACGCGTCCGACAACGAGCGCGCCCGGATCGAGCGACGGGTCCGCGAGCTTCTTTACGATTACTTCGACCAGTTCGGGATGAGTTCGCAGGTCGGCGCGGAAAGCGAGCCGCTGCGGGAGGTGAAGCCATGGATGGAGCAGCTGATCTCGGATATCGAATCCAACGAGCTGCGCCAGTACGAAAGGCAGGCGCGGGAAGCGGCAGAGAAGGCCTCCACCCTGCTGCGCGGCGAATTCATCAATGCGCTCACGGCCCGGATCGGAAAGATGGAGCGGGAGCTGCAATCGTTGAACCGTAGCCTCTACGCACATCCCTTCCATAACGAGCGATATTCATTCCATCGCACCCAGATGGTGGAATTCCAGCCCATCCTGAAGATTATCGAAATCGCCAAAACCTCTCCGGAGGCGCTCGATATGCTGTTCCGGGGCGACGTGCCCGATGACTTCCCGCACAAGGATACGATCGTCGCACTCGAGGCGCTGCTCGAGGACCCCGACAAGGATTTCGCCCAGTTCGAGGACTACCGCAACTTCTACACCTTCGAGATCCACATGGAGGATGTTGCCACCGGCCGCTCGACCCGCTGGGAGCAGCGGCGCGGCACCGGGTCTGGCGCTGAACAACAGGTGCCTATCTACGTTGCCATCGGCGCTTCGCTGGCCGCCGTCTACGGCAGCGCGGAGCGTCGTTCCGGCAAGCCCGCCGGTTTCGCGCTCGCCATGTTCGATGAGGCCTTCTCCAAGATGGACGGCAAGAACCAGCGGCAGATGATGAGCTTTTACAAAAACCTCGGCCTGCAGTTCGTGATCGCGGCGCCGTTCGAGAAGCGCGTCGCCGTGCTCGAGCACATGGACACCATCGTGGAGGTGGACCGGATCGGCGAGCAGTCTAGGGCCACTGTGGTGGAACTGAAAGAGAAGGCCAAGCGCGAGCTGATGGCCATCGATCCGGACCTGATGTCCGAAGATGAGCTCGCCACCCGTCTGGCCGCCGAGTAGCCATGGCTCGGCGTTTCACGGATGCGATCGGCCTGCTGAACGACCTGCTCAACCGCTTCGAGTCCGGGGCCGCAAGCCCGATCGCCCACCCGGACTACCCCGCTTTCCCATCAGTAGTCGCGGCGGACGCCTTCCTGAAACAGATCAGGGAAGCCGAAAGTGCCGCCGCGGTCTCCATTCGCTGGGGGCGCGGCGCCAACCGAGACCAAGTGGCGCACGTGCGGTTAGCCTCGGCGGAGATCTTATACCGATATCTCCGCCGTACCCCCGCGTCGCGCATCGCGGAGGATGCCGCCGTGCGGCTTGTCGCCGGGGCGGCGATGCACGACTCTCTGAAGAACAGCTCTTCCCAAGTCGCCGAGGTATGGGGGCGGGGGAAAACGTGGCACGGGTTCGCTTCGTCCGATGTCGAGACACTGCGCGACGCGTTCGTTCTCGCCCAGGCCATCCTGGCTAACAAACATCTTGGCGTCGACTACAAGACCTTCTCGAGACGAACGGTGGGGCACAGCAAAACGCTCGAACGGATCGAAGGCGCGGTCGTGCGGCTCCTGAGCGGCATCCTGGAGTTTCCCCCCGGCGCGCGGCCACGCGAGGCGCTCCGGGCAATCGGCCTTGAGCGCTTCGCGCCACCGCTGCTGATCGCGGGCAAGATCGACCTCGATGGAGCCGACCTCTCCGGAATCTCTCCGCTGTATCTCGGAATCACTCCCAAGGAAGCAGATCGCGTCCGCTTCCGGGAGCCGCCGGCCTACGTGCTAACGATCGAAAATTTCGCAAGCTTCAACCGGCACATCGCCGAGGCGGACCCCGGCCGATTAGGAACGACCATGTATGTCGGAGGGTACCCCTCGCTTGCCACCCAGCAGGCGCTGCGGACGATCGCAGGATTGGTATCCGAACAGACGCCGATCTTTCATTGGTCGGACATCGATCCGGACGGCACCTGGATCTTCCACACCATCGAGCGCGCCGTCGACCGGCCGATCCGTGCCCACCTCATGAGTGTCGAAGTTGCCGAGCGTTTGGGACAAGTGCCGTTCAAAAAATCCGCACCCGCTCGATGTCCACCGGACTCCGGTATCGCAGCTCTGGCAGCGTACCTGGCGAAAGATGGAGCCAAGACGCTCGAGCAGGAAGAACTCGATCCAGTCCTGCCAGAGTTTCATTAGAAAATGCGCGCGGACGCTCGTGGTTGCGGCTTTGGCTGTCTCGCTCAGGACGTCATTTGTTTCAAGCGCGACAACAGCACCGCCCGCAACTACGTGCTGCGGGCAAACCGACATCGTTTCTTCATAAAAACGCTCAACCAGCATTGGCATGCCAGTTGCTTGAAGATGGGACGAAACCACCTGTGACTATGATGCTCGTTCAGCATCCGGTTGAAGTATTGAGATGAAATATGCCCGCTTGATCGATGGCAGAGGTCCCCCGATGCGCTTTCCAAACCGGGCGCCTGCCTCGCGAACTCTGCCATCTTGGGATCGCGCTCCGGTTTGCCGGGCAGAAGCCGATTGTCTTGGGGGCTCGCAACGAATGGTGGTTCTCAGCAAGAACGCCAGCGTAAAGGCGTCCTCAGGACGATCGTTTGGCATCGGATTAGCCCATGGTTCGGGGTGGGGCATCTGCGACATGCAGAGCCTGCGCTCTTGAAGCTAGGTGTCGGCCTTGCATCGGGGCTTGCAGATGGTCAATGAGCTAATGCAGAACGATTGGGATCTTGAGAACATACTCAGGCAACAGGACGAGCTCAAGGTCAAGCTGCTTCGCGCCCAATCGGTTGTCGCCGAATGTAAGGCAGGATTGGCGGATCTGGAGCGGAGGCTTGAGTGTCGAGCGGTCTCGATCGATGAACGCCAGCGCAACTCTGCGGCAAACAATTCAATACGCAACGCACGGCCGCCTAAATCGCGAAGCCTCGATAATCCTGTTAACCCGGATGCTGCCGTGGCGTTTTCGCCTCGATGGGACCGCTGAAAGCTGCCGCCGCGCACGTTAACGGCGACAGGTTTTGGGACGGACCTGGCGAAGATCTCGAGACGCATGGTGTTGCGAACCCGGCGGGCGAACTGGACAATTAGGTGCGGCCTTGCCGATAGGCTCGGCTTTTTGGCTGATCGCGGTGCGTCCGCCAGGGATGCGCGCAGAGCAGCACCAGATAGGGGACGTATCGCCGCGTCTTTGGCTAGAGCCTCCTGTTTCGGGGCTGCTCACGTAGATGTCCTGAATCGAGTGTCAAGAGCTCTCCACTTCCAGCCAGTTCGGTCGTCTTGTCCGTCTTTAAGTCGTTGAAATTTCCGATTAGGCGTCCATGGAGGGGGCGCGAGCGGGCGCGTTCAATGACCACGATGGTCCGCTATGGCCGTTGGGCAGGCGACGTGCCGAGCGGTGCTGACCGCGGAAGCCGACCATGCCTCCGGCATCGCATGGATGATGACGGAACTCACTGACTATGTCCCGCAAGCGATCACTCCGGAACAGGGCGGGTAACGGCAGTCATCTAAAAATTCGTGAGACACCAGGAAGAGGGGATCCGGTGCGAATGCGATCCGGTGCCGGCCGTAGCCTCGTCAGCTTCTCGAAAGCTTTCCCGAATACTCACTGCCCACCGATCCTGGACGAGAGGCTGCGTGGACTCACGCGCAATTGGAGTTGCACAAATGAAATCGGGGACCGGTTGGGAGCTCAATCAGTGTGAGCAGGCTGACGTTACGAAGTTGTTGGATTTTCGTACTATCGCAAAACGCTTCATCTTTTTCGCGCATAGGCAAGGTGCTGCTGCGCGATCTCAAGTCCAGGCGTCTACTGCGTCGGATAAATGTCATCTTGTGCGCGCCAGTGACGCACGCGGCGACTCGATCAAGCCAGCGCTCAATACCAGAAAAGGCACGCGACAATGATGCGCGTGACAAAAGCACGAGCAGGTCAATGACAAAGCGTTTTCGCAACTGGGCCCTATTGTCCATACTCGCCTCCATGGTTGTCGGCCCCGCCGCAAAAGCGCAAGACCGCCGGACTATCGCCGAACCTGTTGCACCTGATACGGTCTGTGATCGCCCTGTGCCTTCCGGCAAGAACGATACAGTTAGCCTACAGGAGGCCATTGAACATTGCCCCGATGGCGCTGCAGTTTATCTCGGGCGCGGCGAGTTTCACTCAGGTCCACTCGAGATGAAATCGGGCGTGACCTTATGGGTCGGACGCGGTGCGACACTGATCGCCATCCCCGAACCTGCCGCTTACGACAAGGGCCTCGGACAATGTGGTCGCATTGCGGAAAAGGGCGACGGTTGCCGGCCATTCATCAGCTTTTCTAAAACGCGCGGCGGCGGTATCTACGGAGAGGGCATCATCGATGGTCAGGGCGGCGCGCTGATCGGCGGCGGCGCGGAAACCTGGTGGCAGCTAGCCCGCCGCGCCCAAGCCCAGGGCGGCAATCAGAACGCCCCACGCTTGATCCAGGTCGATCATGCGCAGGATATCACGTTCTCTGGTGTCACCTTGCGCAACGCTGCCAATTTTCATGTCGCGATGAACCGGGTTGAAGGTGCCACGTTTTGGGCCCTCACGATCGATTCGCCGGCGGATGCCCGCAACACCGATGGCATCGATCTTGGCGCCAGTCAGGATGTGACCATCACCCACAGCTGGATCCGTACGGGTGACGACAACGTCGCAATCAAGGCCGGCGACAATGGTTCAAGCAGCCATATCTCGATCATTGATAATTATTTCGGCTGGGGGCATGGCATGTCGATCGGCAGCGAGGTGAATTCCGGGGCCAGAGACATATTGGTGCGTAATCTGACACTGGATGGTACGACGTCGGGCCTGCGCATCAAGAGCGATGTTGGTCGAGGCGGTCTGGTCGAGAACGTGACTTATGAGTACGTGTGCCTGAGGGGCAACCGGTGGCCGCTGGCTTTCGATGCAAAATATGATCCGCGCGCTCAAGGCACGAGGATTCCGGTCTATCGGCAAATCGTTCTCCGTCATGTGCATGGCGACACTGGTGTGCTGCTGATGCGCGGCATAGACGAGCGGCATGCCCTGGACGTGACACTCGAAGATGTTCGATTTGCCAATTCCGCGACTTGGCAACTTGAACATGCGAACGTCAGCGCAAATCACTCTGACGTATGGCCCCCGCTGCCCGGACGAGCTACACAACCGCCGCTGCGCGGATCGGAGGTATGTTCCAAGGCATTCCGCGACGGCAATCGGTAAGCACTACACGCGGCGCCGAACTCAGGTGGTGAGTTCCGCATCTGGGGCCAAGATTACTGGTGTTGACGAAGGTCGGGCTCATGTCCCGAGTTGGTTGCTATTGGCCGACAGTTTTGCAGGGCCGGAAATGTCAAGGTGACGCAGGTTCTGATTTGGCGATGAAAATCTTGTGTCGATGCGCGACGGCTATCCCGCTGAGAAACGAAGTGTAAGATCACATGCGAATTTTCGTTTCCTCCGCTGCACTTCTGGCGGGATGTTTCTGCATCGCCGCGGCGTACGCTCATCCACTGTTGGTGTCGCATGCCGGAAATGCAGACTATCACTCCGTGCAGCAAGCCATCGACGCATTGCCGGCGGAAGGCGGAAACGTCCGGATCGCGCCAGGCATCTATCGCGAGAAGGTTAAAATCACGAAATCCGGTGTTCATCTCGCAGGGACTGGCAACAAGCCGGAGGATACGGTCATTGTGTATGGCGACGGCGCGGTCAATGTAGGAGGAACGGCCCGTTCGGCGACGCTGGATGCCCCTAGCGATGACTTCCGGCTCGAGAATCTGACCATTCAGAACGACTATGCCCTCAATCCGGCCAATCCACCTTCGCAGGCGGTAGCGCTGTCCGTTACCGGAGATAGGGACGTCATTACGCGCGTCCGCCTGCTCGGCGCCCAGGACACGCTGTTTGCCGGCAAGGGACCAAACGGTAGAATGTCACGACAATACTTCTCGAACTGCTACATCGAAGGGCATGTCGATTTCATATTTGGCAACGCCAAGGTCTGGTTCCGGCAATGTGAATTGCACGGCATCGCCAATCAAGCGGTCATCTATACCGCTCAGAGCAAGGCAACGCCGGATGAGGACAGTGGCTATGTTTTTGATCATTGCAGGCTAAGTGCCGACCCTGCTGCGCGCTATATCGCGCTTGGCCGCCCCTGGCGCTCCTACGCCACAGTGGTCTTCCTGTCGACAAAGATAGATGCACGAGTGATTGCGGAAGGCTGGCGCGAATGGGCTCCCGGCGAGACCAACAAGTTGAGCACGAGCTATTATGCCGAATATAGATCCTTCGGCATCGGTGCTAACCCATCAGGCCGCGAGCCTCATTCCCATCAACTGAAAGATGGCGAAGCTGCGAGATGGTCGCTGAGAGTGTTCTTCGCGGGTGTCACAGATTGGCTGCCCACGAACCATCAGGTTCGAACAAAGAGCAATGTTCACGGTGAAGGGGTTCCACGGCGATCCTCGGATGAATGAGGGGAGCGAGCCTGATTGTGATGGAGAGTCTTGTACAGCAACCCAACCGCCGCCGGAGCCAAACCGACGGAAAGGGGGGCCGGCGCGACGATCTCATCTGTTCGCCGTCCACCCACATGCGCCCGCTTCAGCTCGCAGATCATCTTGTCCGTTTTGGCGGATCAGTGTCGGCAAGCTCTACGGACCGTCACGTCAGCACGTCGTCATCGCTCGGGAACGGCTGATTTGCCTGTTCAGCGCCTTGCGCAGATCTCCGGAGAGCGAAGTGGGCTGATGCTTCGCGGCTATATTCGTTCGGTCGGTGAGCGACGAAAATTCCCGTGCGCGAGGCGAGGGCGCCTATCTGCGCCCCGTCGAAAGTTGCTTCGGAACGAGAGCTCAGTCGGTCGAAAAGTTGTTGAGGAGACCAAGGCGCGCCGCGGCGAAATCATCGGTTACGGAGGCGCTGCCTCAGCCAACCAACTCGGTTGACGAGGCCGCAGACTGTTCGGCAGGTTTATTTGACTTCGGGGGCGTTCCGCGAGCTCCATCTTGGCAAGCAAGTTGTGGAGTTCAAGCATGCACCGCGTTGGCAGCTTACGATGGCCAAGCCGTCGTGCAGGTGAGGTCGTGCGCGCTCGAGCGGGGCGGTCCCGAGACTGCAAGAGAAGCCTTGCGGTCCCTCAGTCAAAGACTGAGCCCGATTGAAGTGAGCGAATCGAAGTCTGCCGGATCTTCATTGCCAACTTGGCTTGCCAGGCACCGTTACTGCTGCGAACTCAGGACGCCCTGCACATCTTCTCGAAAAAGAATGTTTGGGGTCGTTTTGATGCCTGAACGCGCTCGTCGCCACTGGGCGAGAATCTCGTCTCCGAGCGGAACGTCCCTTTCGAAGGCTTACGGCGCAATTCGCCGTTTCTCGTACGACGTGGATCTCACATACGGCATTCGAGCAACAGCTCCGGACCCGGTGGACAATTTGGTCCCTCAGAACCGCAGTCAAAGCAAAAGTGCCAACGCGCGAGAACGCCTCCGGTCTGCGTCAAGGAAAAGACGTTGTGCGTCATCAATGAACGCCTGCAATAGGACAAGCTCACTACCAAAATTGATGCCAAGGACGACAAGATGCACGTCACGTATGATCCATTGGAGACGGTAGCGGCTATGTAAGTCCCGCCGTGATGCTTGAATTCGGCGCACGATCGACCGGCGATCCATTGTTAGATCGGTCGACCAATTTCGTCAGCTCGAACACGAAACCGGCGAAGAGGTGCGATAAAATTGGAGCAACTCCGTCCGTCGTCAGGCGGGTGCCGATGCGACGCCGGTCTCGCGCGCAGCAATATCCTGATCTCGTCAGCTTCTTGAAAGGTTGCGGCTACAACAATCGAGAATCTGAAGAGCTGCAATCTCGCCGTAATCCAGGCCGTACGGATTGCTGCAGGGTCTCTACAAACATGAGGAGAGCAGGATGGATCCGGTTGACCCATTCTTCGATTCAGGAGCCTGGATGCGGGAGTACGCCGCGCTGCCGGGGCGGGCGGGTCAGCGACGGGGCGACTCAAGCGAGCAAGGCGACTTTGAGAAGCGTATGGAGGATTTGCATCTCGATCCGTCTGATCAAAGCAAGTCAACTTCACCTGATCGGCCTCCCGCAGGAGGTGGTCGAGCAGTCCGGCGGGACGATTTCGGCGGTTCGATGCGGGCGCCGCCGCACTCCACTTTTAGGGAGAGTGCGCTAGGCGACACGCGCCGGAGCGTAGACATTCCCAGCTTTCAGCTTACCGCTGCGACGCAAGTGCTGCAGTCTAGTTTGCGAGATGATCTGTTCAGCAGCGCGCGCTAAAGCTTTCCGGACGCAGAGTCTGCCGCGTCGGCCAAAAGCGGAAAAAGCCGCAGATTATGGTCACGCTTCAAGTCGGGAATCGGCAAGGCGCTTGGCCGGAGCAGCAGTGAAAATTCGTCGCGCGACGCTGGGCAATCTGACGTCTTTTCGACGAATTTACGAATTGATTATGCGAGGCAGCCGGGCCGTATAGCGCGACGATCTGGGTCGGAAGAGCGCGGC
>NZ_AJQF01000534.1:0-9459 GCF_000261705.1 Bradyrhizobium genomosp. III
TCCGACTCTCATGATCACCGCCGTTCGGAAGCTCCCGGCACGTCTCTTCCAACGCGACTTCCATACTCGACGTCAGGTGATCCGACAGCATCATCCAGGTCTCTCAAGGGCTTGACAGGCCTTTTCACAAATATGGACTGAAGACCGGCGCCGTCAACGGAGTCTCATGGCTCTCGCCGGCAGCGCGCTTGAGCCTAAAATGCCCGCCTCGGAAGGCGACCGATAGCCGCTCTTAGCGGGCAGGGCTGGCTCGCCGGCGCGGCGCTGGTCGCGGCGGTCATGGCCGGTCACGCGACCGCTTCAGACTCTGTCATGTATTTCGGCAGCGAAGAACAGATAGCGGCCAATAACGGCACGAATTACCAGCCTTGCCTGTCTTACGGGGCGAGGTCAGGCACCGACGCCTTGTTAATGGCCATGCACAGCCCGAACCAACGACGGCAATCGGATGCGGCCGAAGATGCTGCATGGGACGCGTCGCGCTGCGCGCGAGGAGGCGCGGCGCGAAGCTCGAAGGCAGAACAGTTGAACGCCAGCGCCCGGGATCACGCCGGAGTATCATCACTTCAGATCTCAGAGGTGCAATCCAATCATAAACCGGATCACGAAGAAGGAGCCGGCGGCGACAATAGCCGTCACACTGATCGCGAAGCCGATTCTCCAAGTCTGATCCAATCGGCGCCTCGTATAAAAGCGTCTCCGTGGCGGCCCCAGCACCGGGCCGGGGGGCATGATGATGCTGGGGCCTCCGGACAGGCTCTTGCCTCGTGGGACTGAGGCCGTCACCGGGAACACAAAGCACGTCGCCTACCTAACGTTCCTCCGGTTGCCGAGTATTCCCCATGCGTGTCCAGAAATACACAGGTCTGCTGAGATAGAGAAAGACCGCAGGCGTAGTACCAAAACGGCGCCCGCAGACCGCACTCGGGCCGGCGCAAGCTGAAGAGGGATCAATGACCGTCTTCGTCTGTGTGAATACCGTCAAACCGGTCGGCGACATCGACCACATAACGCGCTGTTCCTTTATACGCTTAAGGCTAGAGGCCCAGAGTTTAGTGCCGGAATCAGGCACGCGGTTGAGCGCGGTTGGCTCGAGCTGCACGAAAGCGGCACCTATGTGAGGCTGTTGTTGACACCTAGCGAGGGTCTGCTGGCGAGCTAGTGCTCGGTTCGCCAGGGGATTTGTTGCGGCCCAGCTGCTCTTCCACATACGCAACCACTAAGCGCCGAACGTCCTGGTCGGTTATTTTTCGAAATGCCCTTATCAAACGAAGCGTCTGCAGATCTTCAACGCCGCTCATGCCAAAGAACCTCTTTGATAAAATCGCATACCGGGAAAAGTATGCAACCGTTCCGCACTGATGGGAACATGGAACTCTGGAGAGGGATAAAACCCTGCTGGCTCGGCGCCCGCCGAGCTGGTGGAGCGGCCCTGGTCCTACAAAAGCCCCTGGGCCGGGCCGTCTCTTTCCGGTCAAGCGAGTTTTGCGTACTGGCCTCGCCCTCGATCATCCCGAACGAGGGATTTCTATTTCATCGACGGCCAGCCTCGGCCGGTCGATTGCATCATAGTACGCGGTCTGTTCATGACCGCTGTGAGGCTCGCCGCCATTCGGTCAAGCTTGGTTCAAAAACGAGCGCCTATTGTGCGCGGGTCGAAAACGAACCCGCACAAATCGCATTGGCCGGGCCTGTACCCGCGGCGGCGCTGGCGACGCGTGCCCCGGTCTGCAATCGAACAGAGCCCGGCGACCCGGACGACGTGCCGGGGTTGCCGGAGGGCTTTGTGGCCGACAAAGGTGAAGCGCGAGGAATGACCGCGCCCAATGAGAGGATCGTGTCCCGTGGCGTGGTGTAGCTGGCGGGTGGATCACCGCGTTCGCCGGCGAGAGCCGGGCCGGTCAGCTGGCGATAGCCGTGAGGCTGACGCTCGGATCATCGCTCAACGGCGCGATGGTTTCCAGCGTCATGTAGCGGGCACGCTGGACGGCCCATTCACCGTTCTGTTCGAGCGGATCGCTCCGATGAGGCGGACGATGGCATCCTCGTTGGGGAAGATGCCGACCACCTCGGTGCGCCGCTTGATTTCGCCGTTGAGGCGCTCGTTCGGGTTGGTGGAGTGCAGCTTGGTCCGATGTTGCGGCGGGGAGGTCATGTAGGCGAGCACGTCGGTCTCGGCGTCGTCGAGGAAGCCGGCAAGCTTGGGCAGCTTGGGGCGGAGCTGGTCGGCGACCTTGCGCCACTGCGCCCGGGCCGCCTCGGCGTCCAAAAATCGGGAATGCAATGTGATCGGATTCTTAGTCCCTTCGAGCAAGCCCCTAAACTGGCTAGCTGTCGCGCCGCGCGCGACGATGAGGCCTCTCTTACCGGATAGTCGCGGACCGGCGGTATCCAAGACCACGATCCGGCTCCCTCTCTCGAATTCAACCTTGGTAATCAGCAGGTCGGGCAATTTGGGCAAAGCGCGATTGGCATTAGTCATGGTGGGAATCAGTGATTGAAAACGCCAAATTGTTACGACCTGTTCGGTTGAGCACGTTGGCTGATTTTGGCGCCGCTGAGAAGCAGCCTTCAGCAGCCACCAACAGAGGAGCTCGCCCTAGTGCGTAGGCTTCATGTAAAGGAGCACCGCAAAAACAGCCGCGATTCGCCACGCTATCGGCTATCAGCGTGAATTTTTCCATGATCAGAGCATACCCATGCCACCCCCGCGCAGACCATATAATGCGCAGCCTCGCCGGGGTGCGCACCATTAAAAGGCCCCGGCCGGGGAGAGGGGCCGGGGCCCATAAGTTAGGTGCATGGTCCCGAGCACGGAAACCAAGCGACGGCAGCCTACGCGATGCTTGGCAGATTGCTCTGTTCGGTTCTGCACACTGGCCCGGTATTCCAGGCAGGAACTGATCGCCGGAGCAAACGGATTCGTAAAATGCTCTGTAAGTGTCGCTTCAACGTAGCGTCGCTTCCCGCTCACGAGCCCGGGGTGTTGCAGCTAATGGAACAAGGCAACTCACCGTCGCGAGCAAGAGCCTCGCGGCTCTCGAAAACGACGCCGCTTCGAAGCGGTCGGCTCCTTTGTCAACGGCACGGATGACGGTTTGATGAGTTCCCTCAATCGCGGCTACTGAGGGGCCGTCAGATGCCAGAGTACCAAGCTTACGACATTGGCGAGGATGGACACATCCAACAGCGAATCGATCTGATATGCGCGGATAACGGCGAAGCCAAAGAACGCGCAAAGTCGCTGGTCGACATCTACCCCATTCAGCTATGGCAGTCCGACCACAAACTAGCGACGTTCGACCCCGATCCCATGACAGCCGACAGAGCGCAGGGCTGGCTCAAGGGCGAGTTGCGTCCGCCGAAGTAAGACTGCCATGACCGACCTCACGATGCGCCGAGACGATTACATCGTGATCTGGGACGAAGTGGCGATCGGGCGGATGTTCCGCTCCAACGGCGTCGGGCGGCATCGACGGCTGGTCCTGGTCGGTCTCGTTGCCGAACGTGCCCCAGCGCAGCGAGCACCGCGGCGACGCCCGCAGCCTCACGGAAGCCAACGCGCGATTCCGGACCGCATGGGACGACCTGCAGGCGCAGATCAACTACGACCAGCTCAAGCAGGCGCGGGAGATCCAGGGCCGCCGGCGCCCGTGGCACCGCTAAGAACGCCGGGCTGGCTAGAGCTGCATGAGAGCGGTACCTATGTGCGGCTGCTGACCCGGGCGAGGATCTGCTGGAAAAGGCCGAGGCTCCAGCCTGAAGCGCGCTTAACCCTAACCCACTATGTACATTGATATATTGATGCCGGATTCGCGATCTGCTCCCGTGCACGGGGAGGCGAATCACATGCGCGAAGAGCTAGTGGTCACTCAACCAGCGTGGACCGATTTGCGCCCCAGGTGCGAGGATTGCCACATCATCACCGAGGTGCGAACCACCATTCTCGACCCCCGCGAAGGGCGTCAGATTTCCGTCTACCAGTGCTCGAATTGCTGCCGGCTCGTCTGGAGGGATTAGAGGGGCGGCTCATCGTCCGAGATCCCGCGTACCAGTCGGGCGACCCTGCGAGGACCATCCCAAAGCTCAACAGCAGGATGTGCCTCCAGAAACTTCTCAGCCCGAGCCTGAGCGTCTTCGTCTGTAGGGCAGTCGATCGCGTAAACTGCGCGAGCAACGCCGGTAAGTCGACTGCATATGCAAAGTATCGCATGGCAGCTTCCATCTGCGGAAAATCTGCCATCAGGATTCTCCGGCGTGATCATGGTTCCTAGGCTTGCGCATCCTTGATTCAGCTCAAGAACTTCTCCGCACCGCGCCTTCCCTTGGAACATGGACGAACCTGACAAACCAGGATCGGACAAGAAGACCGCGCCATTGAAGCCCGATCCCACCCGCTTGGAACAGGCGCGCCGCATCATCGAAGATATGCGGACGACTTGCGGGAGATCATTAAGAAGCGCCGGCGCAAGATGAATTAAGGCCGCTTGGTCGCCTCGCCCAGGAACGTTTCCGTTCCGGATGCTTACCCCGGATTGGACGAGTAGGAGCTGGCGAAGCTGGAGCCGCGGCCATGAAACGCCATGCCATGAGCAAGAATTTCGGTAATGGCGCCGGCCACGTTCTGCGCCGGCACAACAGCGCAGTCCTGGTGTTCAGCTGGCACGGCAAGCCCGACGGATCGGCCCGCTATGTCGAGCAAGTCAACTGCTACGCCCGCAATGGCGTGGAATATCCCAGTCTTGCCTCCCTACTTCGCGCCGTCGAGGCTGAGCACGCTTACAAGGAGACCTGATATGCAGCTGCCCGCAGAACGTCCCACGCGGGGGATTTTTTGGCGAAGCTCGTATTCAAAAAATGCGAGGCTTCTATTTGCACACCCGGTTCGCTTTGCCCGGTTGCTCCCGTTGTTATCCCATTCGCAGTCGCCACAGCCCAGCTTGGTCAATTGCCGTAAAAATCACAGGACACGCACATATGACCACCTTTATCAAAGTTCTTCTTAGCATCGTAGCCTGAGTCGCGCAGATTCCGCCTATAAAGTGCCGAAGCAGGCTGTTCGCCAAGACTACCGCCTGCTGGAACACCAACAGCCGCCATGCTTGATCCAACACGGTGCATTTTGTGGAATGAACCATGACGCTGATTTCGACCAGCATCAGCGGATACGACACCAACAGCTAACATAGCTGCAATGAGAAGTGCGGTCTTCATGATACACCTCCTGTAGGGCGACGTAGTTGTTGCGAAAGCAAGGAGCGCGCGTGCCCGATTTCGAGCCGTGATCTCCAAGACGACGTAAGATGAGGGGTGGACCGCGGATTGCAGACACGCGCTGGAGCTTCAGGGCGCTCAGCTGCGATCAGAAGCTGCTTTCGCATCTCCGCGAGGCAGGCGCGGCAATATTCACGATAGAGCAGGTCGAATATGGCGGGCATCGTCACCCCCACCGTTTGAGTGTCAATGCCAGATTTTTCCACCTCGATTTTCGCGGTAGCCCCGTCAGATGGCTCTTCGATGTGAGCCCATTCACAGACTGCAACAGTTCCAAAGTTCAAGAGCCGATTGGTTGACCTGATTGTCTGCGCGAAAAACAACAGGACTAGTCACGCTATAGCAGCGCATTGTTTCAGCAACACTTCGTCAAACAACTCAAGGGCGCCGAACGCCAATTAAAATCCAACCACAGCGCGAAAAATTTTACCACTGAGTGATAGCAACTTTCGATGCAAGCTGACCGAGTATGAGGAGGGCATTCTCCAGCGCGCCCGACACAGCTTCGTCGCCAGGGGCGCGCAGCCAGCGCGTGACGCCGCGCTCACCTCCACCTCGGCCGAAGTGAAGTGGATCAGCGGCTGGCCGCCGTGGCGACGTTCGAGGGTGAGTTTTCCGAAGTGAGCCGGTCCTATGCCGGCCAGGGCGTCGTTCGCTCTCGGTGGTAGCTCGACTTCCGGAATTGGCCCGGAGCAGACCTTCCAGGTGGCAGACCAGATCAGCTGCTTTTGACCCAAAGCGGACTTAGGGCTGCAGATAGGCAGCTTTTGGCGCCGAGATGGACAGCACACCGTTTGCCACGTCCGCACGCTAAGACGGAAGTTGCTCGACCAGGCGGCGGAACGATCATCTCGCGGCGGCATATTGGGAGTATGTTGCGAGCGTGCACATGACGGAAATGGAAGCCCATAGGTTTCGCGAAGAAGCGGGGCAGTGCAGAGTTCTGGCTGCGCAAGCAGTCAGTTCTATTGACCGCGAGGCTTGGCTTCGGCTTGCCGAGGACTGGGAAAAGCTCGCCGACAAGGCTGCGAAGCGTCACGGTTTTTTGGCCCCGCGAGACCGTCCGCCGAATTGACACGAATTTTAGATCGCCTCTAAACTGGTTCCAGCTTTGGACGCAGTAAGTTGGGGCGAGTTATGTCGAACTTTCGGGCTTACATCATCGACGCTGAGGGGCACATAAAGCTTCGAGTCGACCTTGAGGTCCCGAACGAATCAGCGGCGAAGGATAAGGCTAGACAGCTCGTTGATGGGCATGCCGTAGAGCTTTGGGATGGCGCAAAGAAGCTCGACCGGTTTGAGCCAACCCGCCGACGTTGAGCGTCCACGAACGCAAACGCATTTGCCGGGCGATGCACGGGCCCCCCCAGCCGAGTGCTACCTTTCCGAGACAGGTATTAAGGTACGGAACCAATAAGCTGCCTTCAGCGTTTTGTACGACTGCTCTAACGCCGCCTCAGGAAAAATGAGCCCAACATCATTCGAACGCATCAGCGATGCGCGGCGGTTCGAGCTGCTTGTAAATGCTATTGTCGATTACGCCATCTTCATGTTGGACGCGGAGGGCTACGTCCGAACGTGGAACGCGGGCGCAGAAAGGCTCAAGGGTTATTCTGCTGATGAGATTATCGGAAAGCCTTTCTCGACCTTCTATACGCCTGAAGATCGAGACAAAGAAGCGCCGCAGGCGGCACTAGCGGCTGCACGCGATACCGGCCATTTCCATTCCGAGGGATGGCGAGTACGCAAGGATGGCACCAGGTTCTGGGCGCTTGTCGTGATCGACACCATCCGTGATGAAACGGGGGAATTGATCGGCTTCGCAAAGGTCACCCGGGACATCACCGAACGTCATCACGCTCAGCTTAATCTTTTGGAGAGTGAGCGCCGCTATCGTAGGTTGGTCGAGGCGGTCGTCGATTACGCTATTTTCCAGCTCGATCCAGCAGGCAATGTGAGCACCTGGAATCCCGGCGCAGAGCGGATTAAAGGCTACGCCCCATCCGAGATCATCGGGCGTCACTTCAGCCAGTTCTACACGCCGGAGGATCTTGATCTCGGGATACCGCAACGTGCCCTCGCGCAAGCTGCCGAAACGGGTCGCTTCGAAGCCGAGGGCTGGCGTATGCGAAAGGATGGCACTCGGTTTTGGGCATCGGTGGTCATTGATCGCATCGTGGACGATGCCGGCGCGCTGGTCGGCTTTGCAAAAGTCACCCGTGATCTTACCGAAAGGAAAAAGGCCCAGGACGAGCTTCGGAGCGTCCAGGACCAGTTAGCTGCGTCGCAAAAGCTCGAAGCAATCGGACAGTTGAGCGGCGGCGTCGCGCACGACTTCAATAACCTTCTCATGATTGTGCTTGGCAACATCGAAACAGCTGAGCGGCATAGTCGCCATCTTCCCGGCAGCGTGAACATCCAACGGGCACTTACAAACGCAAAGCGAGGCGCACAACGAGCGGGGGCATTGACGAGTCGCCTGCTGGCTTTCTCGAGGAGACAGGCGCTCGATCCAAAGCCCATCAACCTCAACAGGTTTTTGAGTGGGTTGCAGGACTTCCTCCAACGCACACTTGGAGAAGGCATCGAGGTTCAGACCGTCGGGAGCGCAGGACTCTGGCAGATCGAGGCTGACACAAACCACTTGGAGTCGGCAATCATCAACCTCAGCATCAATGCTCGCGATGCGATGCCCAGCGGCGGCAAGCTGACCGTCGAAGCCGTGAACGTCTCGGCGGACGAGGACTACTGCCGAATCAATCCTGAGCTATCGCCCGGTCAATACGTGGTGTTGTGCGTGACCGACACGGGCAGCGGCATGTCGAGTGACGTCTTAGAGCACGCGTTTGAGCCCTTTTTCACGACCAAAGAGCCTGGACAGGGGACTGGGCTCGGCCTCAGCCAAGTCTATGGCTTCGTCAAACAATCAGGTGGCCACGTCAAGATCTATAGCGAAGTCGGCCAGGGCAGCAGCATCAGGATGTACTTTCCCCGGCACTATGGGAGCAGCGTTCCGGTTGAGACCGAAGCCGACGAAATAGTGCCTGAAGCCGAGAAGTTGGAAACTATTCTTGTCGTAGAGGATGACGCAGACCTCCGCGCCTACGTCTCGGACGCCTTGAAGGATGTCAACTACCGCGTAATTTCTGCGCCCAGTGCACAGGCCGCGCTGACTACCTTGTTGCAGGACGTGCCCAGGGTTGATCTTCTCCTCACCGATGTAGTGATGCCGGGGATCAATGGACGCGAGCTTGGAAGACGCGCTCAGCAGATCCGTCCCGGGCTAAGAATCCTATATATGACCGGATACTCGCGTAACGCAGTGGTCCACCAGGGCCGGTTGGAAGAGGGAGTGGACTTACTGGAGAAGCCCATTTCCCTGGCAAAACTAGCCCTTCGCGTGCGAGAGATGCTGGATCGTAAGGTTGCTGAATAGTGGTACCATTTCTCTAATCAGCGACTTGTTGGCCCCCTTCTTACGTCCAGTGAGCAGCCCATGCCGAACTCGCGATCAGCCAGAAAGTCAGGGCTAGGGCTCCCGTGGGCAGGCGGCGGGTGGTCCCTCTCGTCCAGCTACTCATCACTCACGATATTGCAGTGAGACTCGCGATCTGATCCCATCGAGCGGGAGGGGCAAATCACATGCGGGAGCAGCAGCTTGTCTTTCAGCTGAAATTTGTTGATTTGCGTTCGAAGTGCGACGACTGTCACATTGCAATGACTTGAGATCGGTGATTCTCGATCCGCGTGATCGCCGTAAGATTGCTGTCTATCAGTGCTCGAATTGTGCTCGGCTCGCTTGGAAAGACTGATCACGGAACTATTTCAGGCGGACTTGGAGGAGGCAGGCCGTACTCCCTGGCCCGCTTTGCAGCGAGCTTTCGATATGAGGCCGCCTGCTCGAGCAATTGCGATTTAAAGGCGGAATCGAATTCACTGGCCGCAAGCCCCTCAAGCTGCACCGCACGCTCGAGATACTCTGTCAGCAGCTTCATGGGATTTCGCGCGTCGTTTTCGCTGTGAGTTGCTCAAGCGCAGAGGGTGGTGCTGCGCCGGGCGTGGCCAGCCAGTCATTGATTTGCAATGCGGCTTCAGCCTGCCTCACCCGCTTCATCAGCAGCTCTCGCGCGGTGCCGGGCGGCAACTCTGCAGCGGCTTTCCGGAATTTTACGGCTTCATCCGCGA
>NZ_AJQF01000535.1:0-3393 GCF_000261705.1 Bradyrhizobium genomosp. III
ATCCGGCGCCGCATACCAGAACCTCCCCGAACGCGCCCCACTCTCGACGCCCAACGCGCGAGGTCCAACGCAGGTTCCGTGCGAGGAACATGCCGGTTGTCGCAGCGGGGTCGGGAACTCGTCGAAACAGCTCGCCTGGCCGCTGAGAGAAGTTAGACGACTAAACCTTGCGACTGTGCGCCTACCAATGGCTGAGCTGGTGCGGTGTAGGAAACCATCGACTTTCTGATGCGTTCTGGCTTGTTGGGCGGCCCAGCGGGGGAGTCCGCCAATCTCCTCCGAACAGAACGGCCCCGGCGTGGGCCTCCTCTCGCCCCGAGAGACCCTTTATGTCCAACGTCGAGGAATTTCCGCTCTCCGCCCGTCGCCAGCCGACGGAGTTCGAGGCGCTGGTGGCAGCCGGCCAAGCCGCACTGGATGCCATTCCGGGGGCGGTTTATCTTTGCGATGCCAAGGGATTGCTGGTCGCCTATAACACGGAGGCGGTGCAATTGTGGGGAAGGACCCCCAGCCCTGCCAGAAAGGAACGCTTCTGCGGTTCGCACCAACTCTACCATCTCGACGGAAGTCCGCTGGCCCATAGCGATTGTCCCATGGCCACGGCGGTCCGGGCTGGAACGCCCACGCGCAATGCCGAAGTCATCATGGCGCGGCCGGACGGCTGTCGCTTTACGGCCCTGGTCAACATCCGAGCGTTGCGCGACCACTCCGGGATCATCCAGGGCGCCATCAACTGCTTTCAAGACATCACTGAACGAAAGCAGATCGAAGAAGAGGTCCGACATAAAACGCAGGACCTCGAGGACTTCTTCGAGAACAGCGCGGTCGGTCTTCACATCGTCAGCGGTGAAGGCATCATCCTTCGCGCCAACAGAGCCGAGTTAGCTCTGCTCGGGTATAGCCCAGAGGAGTACATTGGCCGTCACATCGCGGAGTTTCATGCTGACGCTCCCGTGATCGGCGACATCCTTCAGCGCCTTTCCTGCGGCCAGCCGCTCGAACGTTATCCGGCGCGGTTGCGGGCGCGCGACGGCTCGGTCAAGCATGTACTGATTACGTCGAACAGCCGATTTGTGGACGGCAGGTTCATCAACACGCGTTGCTTCACGGTCGACGTCACGGACTTGCAAGCCGCCAACGAAGCACGGCAGGCCAGTGATGCCCGACTTGCGGCAACATACGAGGCTGCCATCGTCGGGATATCCGAGGCGGACGAGAGCGGCCGCTTCTTGCGAGTGAATGATTCTCTTTGTCGGATCACTGGGCGTTCGCGCGACGAACTGCTCGCAATGACATTCTACGACTACACCGATGCGGCGGACCAGGCGAAGGATGCCGAACTCTATGCGGCCCAAGTGCGCGGCGAGGTCGAGAATTATACGATCCGCAAGCGTGCCCTCCGGCCTGACGGTTCTGTGCGCCATCTCGACATTTCGAGTTCGTCGGTGCGCGATCCGAATGGTCGCTTCCTTTACGGCGTGCGCGTTGCCCAGGACGTCACCGCGACCAAACAGTTGGAGGACCGCCTGCGTGAAGGCGAGCAGCGCATGCGCGATCTGCTTGAGGCGCTGCCCGCGGCGATCTATACAACGGATGCCGAGGGCCGTATCAACTTCTTCAACAGGGCCGCGGTCGAGATGGCTGGCAGAACCCCTCAGCCCGGCGACGAATGGTGCGTCACCTGGAAACTTTATTGGCCCGACGGCTCGCCTCTGCCGCACAACGAATGTCCGATGGCAGTGGCGTTGCGTGAAAACCGCCCGGTTCGCGGTGCCGAGGCAATTGCCGAGCGTCCTGATGGCAAACGCGTGCCATTCATTCCCTACCCGACGCCGCTGCGTGATGTCGAAGGAAACCTGGTCGGCGCCATCAACATGCTCGTCGACATCAGTGAGCGCAAGCAGGCAGAGAATGCCCAGAAGGTGCTCATCGATGAACTGAACCACCGTGTCAAAAATACGCTTGCCACTGTGCAGTCACTCGCGAGCCAGACGGCTCGCCATGCTGCCGATCTGCAAGAGTTTCTGCCGACTTTCACAGGACGGCTGTTGGCCCTTGCCCGTGCCCATGACCTTCTCACGACACGCAATTGGCAAGATGCCCCTTTCGAGCAACTGGTTCACGATATCGTCGCTCCGGTCTCTGGCGGACGGGTTGTTACGGGCGGGCCGAACGTCAATCTAGACGCGCGTACCGCACTGAGTGTCACCATGGTGCTCAACGAGCTTCTGACCAATGCGGCAAAATACGGCTCGCTGTCCGCGCCGGGCGGATCCTTGTCGCTCACCTGGAGGATCGTCGACGGAGAACAGGGTCAAAGCAGGTTTGAATGCCAATGGATCGAACGCGGTGGTCCCCGGGTTGCGCCACCCAAGCGGCGAGGGTTCGGCACGCGGCTGATTGAGCGTTGCGTCGAGCATGATCTCGCGGGCGAGTTCGACCTGGTGTTCGAGCCGGAGGGGACGCGATGTCGCATGGTGTTTCCGATTAGGGTCACATCCACCAATGCCTGAGGTATCTGGCGCCAGGGTCCTCCTCGTTGAGGATGAAGGATTGGTCGCCCTCATGATCGAAGACATGCTGGAGGATTTGGGCCTCAAGGTTGTTGCCTCTGCGGCCCATCTAAAAAGAGCATGCGAATTGGCGGCCACCGGCTCTTTCGATCTGGCACTTCTGGACGTCAACCTTGCTGGAGAATTTGTTTTTCCGGTAGCTCGCGTTTTACGCGGTCGAGGCATTCCCTTCCTCTTCAGCACGGGCTATGGCGCACCGCCCTTGGAAGAGGAGTTCAGTGATGCGCCCGCGATCGGCAAGCCCTTCTCGGTAGACCAGTTGAAGGAAAAGTTACGAACGCTTCTGCCGCGTTCCTAAGCCCGCCACGGATCAACAATTTCGGTTCTCCGCTGGGGCAACCGATCAGTCAGGCTTCTCGGCGTTGATGTGCAGGATAAAGAGAGTTTTTTGAAACTCGTCTTTGACTTCCATCCGCCATTCCCGGCCGGGCACCAACTTTCCATCAATCCCTTGCAAGGTCTGCCCCGCCATCACGGTTGCTTCTTTCCAAGCCGCGTGCTTGTCCGGAAATTCCTCGCCGATGCGATCGATCTCCGCGTGTTCGTGAGTAACATTGAAGTAATAGCGCGGCATCAAGAAAGACCTTAGTGTAAAGTAACTTTCGTAACGTCCTTGTTTGCTGGCCGTTCCGCGTTCACCTTTCATCTATCAACTTCGCTATGCAGCGTTTGAGCTGATCTATCTGAAAAGGTTTGGTGAGAAGCGGGCGGTCCTGAAATCGGTCCGGTATTCCGTCTGCCCCGTAGCCACTCGCAAAAGCGAACGGGATGTTGCGCTCTGCGATGGCCGCCGCAACCGGCTCGCTACTGGTGCGGCCAA
>NZ_AJQF01000536.1:0-12607 GCF_000261705.1 Bradyrhizobium genomosp. III
TCGCCCTCGACAAAGGGACTGGCGATGAACCGCTCCGCGGTCAGCTCAGGGCGGTTCAGGTAGCCCCGTGCCACCCCCGCCCCGCCAATGTAAAGCTCGCCGACCGCACCGAACGGCACGGGCGCGCCATGGCCATCCAGCAGGTACACCCGCGTGTTGACGATTGGACGCCCGACGTGAGGCATCTGGGGCCAACATGACGGATCAGCTGCAAGGTGGTGCTCGGAAATGACGCTGATTTCCGTGGACCCATATTGATTGATCAATCTCGCGTTCGGATGTGCTTCGAAGAACGTCCTAAGCAGTGGAGTGGCCTGCAATCGCTCGCCGGCTGTATAAAGCTCTCTTAAAGAGGGCAGCTGCACGCGCTGCGCGCTCCAGACTTCCGCAAAATGATTCAATGCCACGAACGGGAGGAAAAGCCGCTCTATCGCCTCCCGCTCTATAAATTCCAGCAGGTCGGAGAAGTGCCTCCGGGTCTCTTCCCGCACGAGCACAAGCACTCCGCCGTCCTTCCAACAGATGAACAATTCCTGACAGGACACATCGAAGTTCAGGGTCGCGAATTGAAGTGTGCGCAGTTTTGACGTGCCAATCCCCGCAAGCGAATTCACAAGCGCGCCATGGGACATTTCCACGCCCTTGGGGATTCCGGTTGAGCCGGAGGTATAGATGACATAGGCGAGATGGCGCGATGAAAGGCCAAGCGCGCCCGGGTCCGGGTTCGAAGGCGGCCGCTCGCCCCAAGTCGGGGTCGCCGTCTCCAGATCGACCACCGTCACATCGGCCACGGCTTCGGCGCCCAATGCGGTTCGACCGGCGACATCGCAAAGCAGCAGTTTCGGTTCTGCATCGCCAACAATCTGCCGCAGCCGCGCCGACGGATAAGCCGGATCTAGCGGCAGATACGCGCCGCCCGCTTTCAGGATCGCCAAGAGACCAACTACCATCGCCAGGCTGCGTTCGAGGCAGATCGCCACCGGCTGGTCCGGCTTGACCCCGAGCTCGATCAAATGATGCGCCAGCCGGTTGGCCCGCGCATTGAGCTCGCCATAGCTCAGTCTCTCCTTCTCATAGACCACCGCCACCGCTTCCGGTGCCTTTTGCACCTGCGCCTCGAACAGCTCATGGATACATAGCTCAAACGGATAAGGCGCCGCCGTCCGATTCAAATCCTCAAGTAGATACGTGCGTTCGTCGGCGGCCAGAATGTCTATTCGGCCGACAGGCTGCCCAGCATCGGCCATCACGCCGCGTAACAAAGTTTGCAAATGCTGCGTCATGCGGTCGATCTGCTTCGGTGCTAATCGAGCGGCATCAAAATGCCAGCGGAAGCTCCCATCCAGAGCGCAAACCTCAAAGGTCAGCAAATCGCCGCACAAGGCATGCCCAGCTTTGTGGTTCGTCGTCAGAGCATCAGCGGCGTGACAGCTCTCTGTCGTGATTGCAATGCCAATCGGCCAAGGCTGGCGCGCCCGTAGCGCCACCACTCCTCGCAATGTCGGGCAGCGCGCTATAAGATCTCGGGCAAAGCTAGCGTGCGCCCTCAGCTGAGCGACTTCGGCCGCTACGGTTTTGCGTACTTCTTCAAAATCATGAGCAAGCTCAATGCGAACATCCATCGGCACGACGGAGGCCATCACGAGTTTGGAGCCGGTTTGCAATCGGTCCCATGCAGGCTTCCATCCCAGTTGAAACTCTTGTTGCCCCGTGATCCGAGCGAGATAGATCAGCCAAGCTGCTACCAAATATTCCGAGCGATCTTGTGGGGAAATAGCCAAACCGCTTGGGCTAAACCATGAACTCGACTGCCATCGGGACGGCGCCGCAGCCACGGACGATGACACGAAAGGCGGATGCAATCTGCTAAACTGCTCGAGCCGCCGTCGCCAAAACTCCTCCCCACGCGCCCGCAGTTCATCCGCGGCAGATATGCTCTGCACCTGATCATCGCTCAAGATCGGACGGCGTCTTCCTTGATTCACGCAAATCGCTCACATCGGTTCGGATCTGTTTTCGGGCTTTGGCTGGCCTGCATTGATGTGACGAAACCCTTCGCCAAAGCGGATCACTCAATCTTCCGCCAACGTTCCGCACCACCAAATATGGTGGCGGCGGTATCGCAGCTGCTACTCAAGCGCGTCAGCGTTTCTGGTAAGCGTTCTCATCGAACGACTTCTCCTCTATGGCGCCCTTTAGACGATTACGCATGTATCGTGCCAAAGGTGAAATCGAGTGCAATCAATGCGATAGCCACAGCGGTGCTGTGTCAGCTGTCCAACAGCGTCGCCAGACATCGTACAACTAAGCGCGCTATCAATCGCACAAGACCCCGCCCGCCGGGTATTCCGGACAAGAAAAAAAGGGACCTGGAATGCCAAAGTAAATTTGTCAGCTCAACCTAACCGCATCGCGTGGGCATTTCGTAAAAAGTCCGCGCGTGCGGTACGAGCCAGTGCTGGATCGCTCGAGTAAATGTTTCTCGCAATTAGCGGCAGTTCATATTGGATTGGCGTTTCTTCGCATCGCTCAATATGTGGAGCCTGCCGGGTCGTCCAGCTTGTGGCGCTCGGTTCCGGTGAGGGGCGGGTTGAAGATGCTAACGAGGATCATGTCCTTGTCCGGTCCCCCGCGCAGGAGATGCTTGTCATGCTTGTCAAGCACATACATGTCGCCTCGGCGAATAGGAAAGACATTGCCGTCCATGTCCTCGACCTCGCCCTCTCCACCGATGCAGAAGCAGGCTTCGAGATGATTCCGGTATTGCAGAAGAGAAACGGTGTTAGCGCGCACGATGGTGTGGCAGATGCTAAAACCCATGCCGTCCTTATCCGTCAGAAGGCGGTGGCTCGTACTATTGCCCCAATCGACGAAGTGATCGGTTGCTTCAATGTCGTGCAGACTACGCACAATCATGGTGTTGCCCGATTCTGATTGATCCAAAAGCTGGAGGCCGTTGTTCTGCTCCGGAACGGCGCCTTCCCTGTCGCGCGGCCGACTGCGGTCTCCGTCGAAACAACCGACCGTCGGCCGCGGAGAACCTGGGCAGTAGTCCTACGGGATCGGCTACACGCAAAAGGCCTGCCATTTGCCCGACGGCGACTAGTAAAAATATCGGTACGAGGGTATTTCGCAGCCGATCGGCGCGTACCAACTTGATGTACCACGTCTCGGGCGGTACCGCCGCTTGCCTGTGTATTCACCAGAATGCTGCTGGAGATACTGCCGCCGACATAAACTGTCTCCACTCGCAGATTTGGCAAGTCGTTTCCTTCCTTGCTGTGCCTCTCGCCGCGAATACGGTTCCGCAGCGTTTCAGCCAGCAGAGCAAATCTCATGCCGTGGTCGCAGACCGATGAACGATGAAGTTGTGGCTGTCTCAGCTGGCTAGTGAGAACGATTTGGCTAGGCGTGTAGCCAATCTAACAAACTGCCGAGATATGGCCGAGTACAAACAAGTCCTGAGCGAGAACCGGTCGAACAGTGGTGCTTTTTAATCCGCTGGTGAAGAGGTCCCGGATTGAAGTCAGTGATGCTGCTCGAAAGTGTTTGGCGATCGGACTCGACAAAGCCCGCCGCGATCAGAACCCGCAAATTAGGTACAGCCCGCGGTACAGAGCGGTTTTTGAGGATGCGCAGCTGGGAGGGTCAGCCGTGGGGTCCCACCGCGCCTCGGATCAGGCCGCCCGGAACGCGCGCGTCGTTCGCGGCTCCGCGACTAGTTTGCCGGCATGTCCGCCCCTTCCGGAGGCTAAACGCGAGCGGGAAGGTCTCGGCTGAAAGGAACTCCAGCGCGGTCTGCTCTTCGGTGAGGCGTTTTTCGATGAACTGACGTTCGACATCCGACAGGTTCGACTTCAGCAGGCGACGATAGCGGTGGATGTTTGTGCGGTGAGCACGAATGCGGGCCAAATATTCATCGAGCATCCTGGACGCTCCTGAGGTCGTCGCAATCTCTACGAAGAGATATTCAGGCGAGCATGTCGTCGATCAACGCGCCACCCGCCATCGCATCTCGGAAGCCGTTCGGCGGGCAGATAAGGACAATGGCAGTTCGTGACAACACTCCTTCCGCTAGCGTAGCATTTCCATCGCCACGACCCGCAGCGTTCTTGGCTCACCATACGCCGTCTTTCTGCTCGGCTAGTCGCTCAAACAGAGCTGGGCGCTTGGAAGGCGCAAGGAATAGTCGGTCACGCTCCCGGCGCCGGACGCTTGTCGCTAACAAGCTCGCCCGTCAGTATTCTCTTCCGAGGAGCTGAACATCGTTTGCCGATGTGCTATACGCATCTTCGTTGAGAACAGCTTTGTTTGAGAGTTTCGATGTCTCTTTCGATTGGACTGATTGTCGACGGCTATGTGAAACTAAACAACCGCAGCGCGCTGGAGAACCTTCTGGCGCATCGGCGGGAGTTGCTGCAGCAGTTGAACTGCGTTACCGGCATTGATCCGAAGCCAGCGATCGCTCAGGTCAGTCAAGACATCACAGTGATCGAAAGGGCACTTGCGGCGCTCACACAGGAGTAAACAGCAACGGCGCACCGGCTCGCGTGAGTTGACGGCGCTCCGGCGCCGAACACTGACTTCGCCCCCGTTTCCGGACGAAGGTTATTGGAGCGTCGCCTCACCGGCATCGTGGCGCGCAAGGGTGCGCGCCAAGGCTTGGATGCGGCGTCTGCTGTGCGAGCTGCTCTCTCGTTTCAAGGATCGGCCGGGCACCGAGCAGCGCGCCAACCGATTCACATCAGATAACGCCGCGTCTTGGGTGACGTTAGGCCACCATCGATTTGCGACCACGATACACTCTGCGAGCTGGATCTTCAGCACTGTGACTTGGAAATTCACCTCAATGACAAGCCATGTCCTAGATCTATCGCCACATCGTTGGTGCTCTGGAAAGAGCTTCCTGACCGATCTGTTTAAGCAGATCGGGGCGCGTCTCACCTCTGGTGGCGGCCTCCAGGATTCTGGAGGCAACGTAGGCGCGGACGCCGGCGTCATACGGTGGGACGCTCACGCAAACCTCATCCAGGATCGTGCGCAGAAGCGTGATCGTGCCAACGTCCAGCATTGAGAGATCTCCCTCATACCATCGGGGAAGATAATGGGCATTTGCTGGACCGCAACTCAAGTACATCGGAGCGCATGAGCCTCCGCGACTGCCGGTCGGCCGATTTCCAGCGCGGTGCAATGTCCAGCACCTCTGCGATCGCTGATCCATTGCGGCAGCTCGCTTGATCGGCCTGCGTTTGTCTTCTCGTCGGCCGTCTGGGCCTAGCAGACAAGCTTGCTAGAGCTCAGAGGCCAATGTGAGCTCCCTGCGATCATGCTCTGCGATGATGTACAGCATGCTCGGCCATCTATTGCGCGCCGGACTGACTGGGCGGCTGCCGCAGGCCAATGCTCGCACGGTGCTAGCTCGTTGCCGAGCCTCATCAGGTTCAATTGCGGCCAGAGGATTTGCCGTTTATCGCGCCTGCTGCGCTTCGGCATACCTGCCCCGATGGAGTTGGTAGAAATAGCTTGCCACTGCTCCGATGTCGTTTCACAAGACGGCACCTATCGGCTCCAAACCCGAGCGCCTGGCATCCTACACTGTAGAGGGACATCGCGACCAATTCTTGCGGTGAAGCATATCTTTGCGTCAAAAACCAGCGCCCGCCCGACGTCTGGCGACGAAATCGGGCCAGGATCCGGCGCCCGCGCTTCACTGCCCCCTTGACTCGCCCCTGGCCGCTCTTAGGGAGCTTCGGCTTTTTGCAGCTTGACGAGGTCGTCTGCGCCATCGTGAAGTAATTTCATGGTCATGGGCGCGTGGTTGTTGATCCATAATCGCACGTATTGGCAGCACACGATTTTGAGCGAATCTCCTTTGGCGATGCCCGCTTGCAGGCGGATGATCTCGGCAGCGTGGAGCGGCCCCGCCTCGCTCCACCCCGTCAGCGGCAGAGCCAATCTCCAACCGACATCATGAGCTCGAGCGTGGGGGAGTTGTTCAGCACGCAAAGGGCAGTTCCGGATCGTCTTCGAGAGTTCTTCCAGGATGTTGAGGATTTCAGGGCCAGCCCATCCGGTTCGACTGCTCCTGAGCGCAATCACTTGCGGATCTCGCTACGATGGCGACCAGGACAGGACTACATTGTCGATCAACCGCGTGGAGCCGACGTACGCTGCGACACAGAGCACCGCCGGATAGCGCAGAGGGCTGTCAGCAATCCTTAGAGTCCCAGGGTCGACAAGCTCAAGGTACTGTAGTCGATCGACCCTTTCCAAATGCCTTCTTGCAAGCGCAATCAGCGTTGCGGCGTCGCGTTCCCCTGAGGCAAACTCATGCGCTGCGGCGAACAAGCCACGGCTGATCGCCAAGCTCCGATCACGTTCTTCCGGGCAGAGATAACGGTTGCGACTGCTCATTGCCAGCCCATCTGGCTCCCGCACGGTTGGCACAGTGACAATCTCGATCGGAAGATTCAGATCAACCGTCATGCGGCGTATTACCGCGCATTGCTGAAAATCCTTCTGTCCAAAGTACGCGACGTCCGGCTGCACCATGTTGAATAGCTTGCAGACGACGGTCGCTACACCACGAAAATGTCCAGGCCTGAAAGCTCCGCAGAGCGGCTTTGCGAGTTCGCCCGGCTCGACAAAGCTCTCAAATTGAGCCGGATAGATCTCCTCTGCACTTGGCGCGAAGATGATGGAGACCCCGGCACTGCCGCATAACGCTTCATCGCGCGCGAAGTCGCGGGGGTACCTGCTGAGATCCTCATTTGGGCCGAACTGAGTGGGGTTGACGAAGATGCTAACGACAGTGACGTCGCAGTGTTCCCGGCTGGCCGAGATCAAGGCCAGGTGGCCGTCGTGCAAGTATCCCATCGTCGGAACGAATCCGATGCGCTTTTCGGCATTGCGAACGTCTGCAAGGGCGCGACGCAGCTCAGCCACCTTCGTAATTACTTTCATTTCTTACCTTGAGGTTGAACTGGAGGGCGCCCAGTTGGCGACGGCATGCCGAAGCTGATCAGGAAGCCGATAGCACTCCTCTGAGCCCGGGAACGCCCCTTTGCGGATATCGGCAGCCCAGCGCGACAGCGCCTCCTGGAACAACTGGAATCCATTTGTATAGGCACGAACGAATTTGGGGCGATGGCCTTCGGTTAGCCCCAAGACATCATGAAACACGAGCACTTGGCCCGAGCAATCGGCTCCTGCTCCGATCCCGATGGTGGGTATCGTGAGAGATTCGGTCGCTCGCGCCGCGAGCTCGGCAGGAATGCCCTCCAGGACAAGCGCGAAGCAACCGGCTTCCTGCAGACGGTGCGCGTCATCGAGCAACCGCAAGGCGGTATCTGTTGTCCTTCCCTGCACTTTGAATCCACCCATGACGTTGACGCTCTGCGGGGTCAGACCGAGATGTCCCATCACAGGAATGTCGCAATCGACCAAGGCGCGTACCATCTCGATGCGTTTGGCACCACCCTCGAGTTTCACAGCATCGGCGCCACGCTGTAAAAAACCTCCTGCATTGCGAATCGTATCCTCAGAACCGACATGAAAGCTGAGAAAGGGCATGTCGGCCACAAGCAAGGCATGAGGCCTCGTGCGCGCAACAGCCTCCAGGTGATGATTCATCATGGCCACGCTGACGGGCAGCGTGTTGTCGAATCCCAGGCAGACGTTTCCAACGCTATCGCCGACCAGGATGATATCGACAATGGGATCCGCGATGCGCGCCGCAACCGCATCGTAGGCGGTGGTCATCACGACACGCCGTCCTTTATCCTTCCACTGCTGCAGTGCCGGAATCGTGACACGCTCTAGAGGCTGCTCTGAACTGTGGCTCATATTGAATCCGCTCCGCACACACCGTCGGCGCTTCCTAGAGAACGCGGGAGAAACCTGTCAATGGCATGGAGGATGGAGATCCCAGTTGTCTAGAACTGGGGAACAGCGCAAAAACAGTCCAATGGTCGCGCAACCATGAGACAAGACCTTCCTCATCCATTTCACCACCCGATGGCTCGTCTTCACGTGCAGTTTCAGCGGCTATGCCAGCCGCGCCCTCAATCGAGGAGCGGCGCTCGCGACGAGCCACCATCTGCACGCGTTTCTGGGCTGATTGCAGTCTCTCCAAACGGTGACGGCGACCGGACCGAGCGCAGATGCGCGCAGTGGGGACTTCGTCTTTAGGGCACATCTCCGTGTCTGCCCGCTAGGGGGACTCGTGAGACTCCTGCTTCGGCGCCTGCGCACCGAGCAAAGCAAACGGATGGCAGGCCAGGAACGTCCAAAGGTGACAGGCCGCCGTAAGCGCAGCGAGAGTCGCGGTCGAGTAGATGTCGTCGCGAACGCGCTCAGACCGCGCCAGCCTGCTGGCCCTGTAGGCCGTGAAGTCGATTATTTTTGCCGATGTTTCTGTCACTTGATTTCCACGTGCTCTAGAGGGCCACTCGAATTCTCTGACCAGGGCCGTACCGGCACAACTCAGTCCATTCCTAAGCCGCTCGAAGCCAACGAAGCCATTTCTGATCGGCCTCCCGCCGCGCCTTGAAGCGGTTGACGCATCTCTTCGAGCAAAGAGCCGTTCGCCAGCAGTAATGGCGGATCAGCCCAAACTTTCCGCCGCATATCGCGCAGCAAGTGGCTGAATGGTCGAGGGAATTACGGAAGCCAATGTGCATTCTCGCCTCCTGTCAGACATTTACCTAGGAAGCCCCGCTGCCCTCTGACCACAGCACCACGCGCGCACCGAAGGTGCGGCCCGCCCGGCGGTCCGTCTTCCTGGTTGTTGCAGCCATCAAGAGCCTTGACTCTGATGTGCGGCTGCCTCGCGAAGCAGTACTTTCCGCAGATAGCCTCGCCGAGAATTTGGTCAAGATAATTGATTTCTCTATCGTGATTTACGCAATTCGCTCGACATTTCGGTCAAATGCTGCGCCTTGCATGACTAGCCCGCAGAATTACTGCGGCAGTTGGATCGGGAGCGCTTAAGTTGGGGGCTGCATCCTCGTTGCACTATCAAAAGCAGCAATACGGGCACTTTCCCTTCCAAGATCCTGTCACTGCAGACGATCGCACAGTCTCGTGCATCTCACATCAGCAAGTCAGCAGCGTCGCGGATGGCAGTATAGATTTCATCAAGATCGGCCGCCGTAACGCAGTAAGGCGGCATCACGTAGATCGTGTTACCGAGTGGGCGTAACAGCAGATCCCGCGCTTGGAAGAAAGCCAAAAGCCTCGGACCGATGTCCGCCAGATAGCCGGCATCGCGCGTGTTGAGTTCAACCGCTGTGACTGTTCCTGTGCGCCGCACGTTTGCGAACCGTGAATCGAGGCGGAACGGCGCGAGTGCCTGTTCTTGCATCCTCGCCAAGGATGCCAGCCGCCAGCGATACTCCTGATCCTGCCATAGGTCCAGATTAGCCTTGGCGGCGGCACAGGCCACTGGATTGGCCGTATATGAGCTCGAATGAAAAAACGTACGCGTGCGATCTTCAGAATAATGCGCATCGAAAATATCGGCACGACACAGTGTGACGGCGAGCGGCAGCGCCCCAGCCGTGAGGCCTTTCGAATAGCAAGCAATATCGGGCGTGACATCGGCCTGCTCACACGCAAACAAGGTACCCGTCCGGCCCCAGCCTGTCATGACCTCGTCCGCAATGAACAGGACGTCAAAGGCTTCGCAAATCCGCTTCATCTCTCTTAGCACCGAGGGCGAATACATCAGCATTCCACCGGCACCCAATATCAGGGGCTCCACGATAAAGGCTGCGGGATGTTCGTTTCGACACGCGTTTTCAAGCGCATCGAGAGCTCTTTGCTCACAATCTCTTGCCGGGAACGGAATCGAGGTCACCTCGAACATCAGCGCCCCGTAGGCCGCATTGAAGATGCCTCGGCTACCTACCGACATCGCCCCGATCGTGTCGCCATGGTACGAGTGCTGCATCACCACAATTTTGGTTCGCTCTCTTCCGGTATTGCGCCAGTAGCCGAGCGCCATTTTCAGCGCGACTTCGACGCTGGTGGACCCGCTATCGGAGAAGAACACATGTTCGAGCGCTGCGGAGGTGACCTTCAATAGTTCCGTCGCAACCTGCTCAGCCGGGTCGTGAGTGTATCCGGCGAAGATGACCTGGTTGAGCTTGCCTGCCTGTTCTCGGATCGCGTTCACGATGCATGGATGGCAATGGCCGTGGGTCACGACCCACCAGGAGGAGATTGCATCGATAAGGCGTCGGCCATCTTCGGTGTAGAGATAGGCCCCTTCTCCCCGGACCACCTTCGTCATGTCCCGCTGTAGAGCATGCTGCGTGAACGGATGCCAGATCGGCGACCTCTTAGCTGTCTTCATAGGTTCAGGAAATCGCTGCTAACAAAGGAGTCTTTGAAAGCGGCCTGCAGCCTATCGTTTGTGAGGGGAACAAGCCACGGGAGCCGTCCCAACCAACGCACTCTCCCGATCTCGCAAACCGCGCTTTCAGTTTCGGCGTTTCTTTCGCCAATGAACGCAATCCCAAGGATTCGAATCTGACGCTTCCGCAGAGCCTCTATGGAGAGCAGGGAGTGATTGATTGTGCCCAGTCCCGTCCTTGCGCAAAGCACGACGGGAAGCTGCCAGCGCTCGAAGATGTCGATGTAAAGCGTGCGCGCTGTCAGCGGCACCATGAGTCCGCCGGCGCCTTCGATCACGAGTCGCCGCTCGCCGCTGTCCGGCAGTCCAAGCGTCTCTGTATCTATGCGAACGCCGTCGATCTCCGCTGAGTGATGGGGCGACGCGGGCGTCCGAAGTCGATAGAGCTCCGGGACAATCCGATCGGACGAGAGGCCACCGAGGCGGCGGATGCACTCGCAGTCGATCTCTTGTTCGAGTCCAGCCTGGACCGGCTTCCAGTAATTCGCGCCGAGAAGCCCGGCGAGCCCTGCGGAGAATACCGTTTTGCCGACGCCGGTGTCCGTACCAGTCACGACGATCCGTTTATTCATCGAAACGAGCCCCTCGTCACCTCAACCAGCGCATCGAGCATCGCGCGCACGTCCGCTTCGCCAACATTGAGTGTCAACGAAATTCGCAAGCGGGCGGTGCCTGCAGGGACGGTTGGCGGCCGAATTCCGCGGATATCGAAGCCGCGCGCCTGCAGAGCAGAGGCAAGTCGCATTGCATGAGCATTGTCACCTACGATGTAGGGCACGATCTGAGAGGTCGATGGTGTGCGCAAACCAAGCGAGGTGATCTGCCGATGCGCGAACGCAACGAGTTTGGCCAGCCGTTGCTGCCGCTCCGGCTCTTTCTGCAGGGTGAGGAGTGCCTCTCGAACGGCAACGGCCATCAATGGTGATGGGGCGGTGGCAAAAATAAACGGACGGCAGCGGTTGACCATGAAATCGCGCAAGATGCCGGAGGCCGTAACAAGTGCACCCGCCGCACCGAGCGCTTTGCCGCAGGTATGAACGACGATGAGATTTTCGCGCTTGTCATAAGGGGCCGTGAGCCCTCGTCCTTGATGCCCGTAAGCGCCTGTGGCATGTGCCTCGTCCACGATCAGAAACGCGTCTTGGCGATCGGCGATTGCCACTAGCTCTTCGAGTGGAGCGAAGTCGCCATCCATACTGTAGAGACTTTCGGCCACAATCCACACGCGGCCCGCTCCACCTTTGTTTCGCCAGGCGCGAATTGCGTCTTCGACTGACTGGGGATCATTGTGCGCGTGAATTCGACACTCTGCGCGACCGGCCCGCGCCCCCTCGTGAATACTGGCGTGCACGAGCGAATCGAGAACGAGCAGATCGCCGCGCTGCGGGAGCGTTGTCAGGAGGGCAAAATTTGCGATGTAGCCGCCTCCAAAGAAAAGCGCTGCCTCCGCGCCAAAGAACTGAGCCGCTTCTGTTTCGAGCCGTTCATGCTCCTCGCAATTGCCGCGCAGAAGCCGCGACCCGCCGGCTCCAACCGGAGTGCCCGCCTCGAGCGCGGCGACCATCGCCTTTTTGATGCGCGAGGCGTTCCCGAGCGCCAGATAGTCGTTCGATGCGAAATCGATCCCCACGCGCGGCTTGAGGCAGCGCAGCCGTTTATCTTCGTTCAAGGCATTCAACGCTGCGACGTAGGGACTAAGTCTTGCTGTCTGGATCGACCGCATTCATCACTCCGAGGATCGCATCAAATCACGCAAAAGATGCGTTGGCCGTTTAAGAAGGAAGGATGGCCCGTTAGGTTCAACTTGCCAGGATGCGATTATCTCGGTCCACACGCACAACACGTGGCTTGAACTTCTTTGCTTCGGCCTCATCGAATGAGGCATATGCAACGATAATGATCTTGTCTCCGGGCATCACCAGTCGGGCAGCCGCACCGTTCAGGCTCATCGTACCAGACATCGGCGGCGCCTCGATCACGTAGGTGGCAAAGCGCGTCCCTGTTTCTACATTGTAGATTTCGACGCGCTCGTTGATCACCATTCCTGCTGCCTCCAGGAGCGTACGATCTATCGAGATCGAGCCTTCATAGTGCAGATCAGCTTCGGTCACTGAGGCGCGATGGATTTTGCCCTTCATCAAAGTTATCTGCATTTCTCACCTAGGGTCTGTACCTAAATAGCGCCACGTG
>NZ_AJQF01000537.1:0-12087 GCF_000261705.1 Bradyrhizobium genomosp. III
GTCGCATATTGGCTCAATTGAGTCTGGACCCTAGCCTCTCAGGGGCAGCTGCCCTGGCTGCGGCGCGGAATAATGCTGTGCGCCGGAGAGCGCAGGGGGAGTATTCGTGTCCGAATGGCGGCGGTTCAGATCCGGGACCTACCTCATGTGCTTGTAGTGTCGATAGTAGTGGAAGCGGTGGACTTGTTGAGCCGAGTCTGCAGCGTCACGTGATCGAGCTCGCTTTCCCACCAGGATACGAACACAGCCGCGATGCCATTGCCGATGATGTTGGTGAGGGCGCGCACCTCGCTCATGAACTTGTCGATAGAAAACACGATTGCCATGCCCGGCACCAGAGCTGGGTTTACTACCGATAATGTCGCAGCGAGCGTGATAAAGCCTGCGCCGGTGACGCCGCTTGCTCCCTTCGAAGTTAGCATTGCTACTAGCAGGATCGTGAGCTGCTGGCCAAAGCTGAGATCGACACCGAGTGCCTGGGCAATGAACAATGTTGCAAGTGTCATATAGATATTGGTGCCGTCAAGGTTGAAGGAGTAGCCAGTCGGCACCACCAGCCCGACCACCGGCTTGGAGCAGCCCAGCCGCTCGAGCTTCTCCATCAATTGAGGGAGCGCGCTTTCGGAGGATGAAGTACCGAGCACGATCAGAAGCTCGTCTTTAATATAGATAAGGAACTTGAAGATTGAAAAGCCGACGAGGCGGGCGATCAGACCAAGCACGACTACTACGAATAGGGCAGCAGTCACGTAAAACAGCGCGATCAGACCGATCAGATTGCCGAGTGCTGCGGGCCCGAACTTGCCGACTGTGAAAGCCATGGCGCCGAAGGCGCCGATCGGGGCCGCTTTCATTACAATAGCTATTACCCCGAACACCGCGTGCGCGACGTCGTCAATCATGCCGCGCAGACGCTCGCCACGCTTTCCCAACGCCATCAGCGAGAAGCCAAAAAGGATCGCGAACAGGAGAACCTGCAGAACATCGCCGCGAGCGAAGGCGCCGACCACGCTATCGGGAATGATGTTGAGAATAAAGTCGACGGTTTTCGAGGCTTCCGCCTGCTTGACGTAATTGGCGACCGCCGCAGCATCCGGTTTGACCGCAAGGCCATGGCCAATCCGGACCAGATTGCCCATGGCAAGGCCCAACAGCAAGGCAAAGCTGGAGACGATCTCGAAATAGAACAGCGCCTTGACGCCGACGCACCCGACTTTCTTGGCATCTTGAATATGCGCAATGCCAGACGTGACGGTGCAGAAAATAATGGGCGCGATCACCATCTTGATGAGCTTGATGAACCCATCACCGAGCGCCTTGACCCAGTCGTTTGTGGCGACAGACGGCCATAGGCAGCCAACCATGGCGCCAATTAGGATTGCGATCAGCACCTGGACGTAGAGTATCTTATACCAAGCTTGCGACGCGCGCACAGGCGCCGCGGTTGCCATGGTGGTCATGACGCTTCCTTCCCGAATATACTCGAATGTGTGCCGCGGCTCGGTGAGAGGCGACAGTGTCATACGAGACTAATCATTATAGCCTTGCGCGATTGAAGACGCGTCCGAGAGCCGGCGCGTCTTTCCAAAGGCAGGCGTTTAGTTGCGTTGTCCTTTCTCGCTAAGCAAGATATGCACCAAATCCCAAACTGCGGCGGACTAAAAAGTCGCGGACAATGGCCTCCCTTCGGTGGCATCGGCTTGAGTGCTCTTAGCCGTGTTCGCAAGGTCGAACATTAGGCTGCAGCGTAGCGCGCATTAGCGGAATGCTGGAGTGTTGAGATCGTGCAGCAGTACGTGCAGTTGGTAAAATTGCTATTTTGGATTGAACGAATTTACCGAATGGAAGTCTGGCTAGGAGCTGCGTTGCCCGGGTAGGACCTCTGATGGATGACTGCGTTTTTCCGCAAGCGGCCAATCTCGTCGATGACGCGGCGTTTGTCTCCACGCCTGTGCTGACGATGTGCAAGCTAAGCCGGTCAGGGGAGCGGCCGTCGCTCGCGGCCCCTCGCGCCTTTGCCGCGTCGCCGAACCAGCCTTACGACGAGTTTTCAGCTACTTCGTTTGCGTAGCTGCCGACCGGCAGGCTTCTTGCGATCGGTTCAGCTACCGGCCCTGCGAGCACGGGATTTGAGCCGCCGACAAACCAAACAGGCATTTCTCGAGTCGAGTCTGCCGTTTTCGTTGGGCGGCTGTTGCTGTCCGCTTGGAAACAAAGATGCCAGAAACCTGACAAAGCGTTAGGTCCACTCCACGGTGACGTCGGCGTCTACGCAAAGTGCTTTCACATAAGCATAGCGCCGCCGCTGTTCGCACGTGGCACTCGAATTGCTGATGACAAATGAGAAGCTGCCGCCGTCGGGTGGGACGAAGCGGACTTGTCACAGGAGTTGCCGATGAGCCTTGCGATGCTGCTCTTGCTCGCAGAAACGGTGCGCGTAAATTTGGGGGACAGAGCGAGCTGCCGCACGAACAAATGGCTATTCGCACCACATCGCTGGGCAGCCCGACGTGCAGGCAATCACTATCGCGATACGGCGACCTGCGCTCGTTGGCGGGCTGACGCACATGGATTTTGATTCGTCAGAGATCTCGCAATCCATTGCGCTCACGATAGAGCTCGCTAGCGTGACGACCGTGATCCTCCTCGTGATTGGTGTGCCCCTCGCCTGGTGGCTGGCGCGTTCAAAGACTTTTCTGAGCGAGGCTGTCGCTGCGCTAATTGCCCTTCCGCTGGTACTACCCCCAGCGGCTCTCGGCTTTTGCGTACTCGTTCTGCTCGGCCCCGACGGACCCGGCGGCGTTCTCGCCTCTTTCTGGGGCGAGCGCACGCTCGCTCTTACCTTCGTCGGGATCGTGGTCGGATCGGTGCTCTCGGCGCTGCCATTGGTCGTGCAGCCGATACGTAACGCCTTTCTTGCGGTTGGCGATCACCCGTTGGAAATGACAGGGCGTGTTTCGCCATTGTATGGCTTCGTTGCTATCATCGCACCGCTGGCGCGACTGGAGCTCGTTAAAGCGGCCGTGCTTGGATTTTCTCACACGATAGGCACATTCGGCGTCGTGATGATGATCGGCGGAAATATTCCTGGACGCACCAAGGTGTTGTCGGCCTATGTCGTGGACTACGTCCAAGAGCCGCGCTGGCACGAGGAAGTGTGGTTGCCGCTGGTATGGTGATGTTCGCATTTGCGACAATCTTCACCTTAGCCATCATCGACAGACATTGTACCGGGCGAGGCAACGAATCATCTTAGGTTTGCCAGGGCGATCGCTCTAAACGTCCAGCCTGTCGCCGCGCACAGCCCCGTAGGCGACGAGCCCCTTGGAACCAGGGGCAGATCGGATCAAATCAGACCTAAAGTCAAGCCAACGTGCGCACCACATTCTCGGTCCCTTGCGGGCTCTGTTCCTTGCTCGGCAACCGCGTTGGTACGTGCTGCCTGCATTAGGTTCGATTATGAGCGCTTTAACGCACCGTTGGTCAGCGATCGGCAAGTCTGATTGAGGCCGGGCAATGTGGTGCCCGTCGACTGAACCAATTCTATTCAACAATCGGCATCATGAGTGCCGCCTGCAGGAGCGTAGTTCCCTTCAGCGGTGAACGATCGGCTTGATTTGTTAAAGTGCTCACATCGACGTCGAAAACTGGACACCAATAGCGTAGCAGATCAATGGCCTAGCTTCTGGGACGCTGGCCGGATTCGACAAGCCGAAAATCTTAAAGCGGTGGCTTGTTATCTTTCAGGTGTTTCGCTCTGCTGGCTTGTTTCTTGCCGAACATCACCAATCGTAACGCTGGCGACAACTCGCTTGGAAGGTTTCATGGGTGATGCAACGGAAACCTTCTACGGCGTGATCAGACGACAGGGTATCACGCGTCGCAGTTTCCTTAAATTCTGCAGTTTCACGGCCGCGAGCTTGGGGCTTGGTGCAAGCAGTATTGCGCACGCCCTGGAAACCAAACCGCGAGTGCCCGTCATCTGGCTGCACGGGCTTGAGTGTACCTGCTGCTCGGAAAGCTTTATCCGCTCGGCTCATCCCTTGATCAAGGACGCGCTGCTGTCGATGATTTCGCTCGACTATGACCATATGATCATGGCGGCGGCAGGACACCAGGCTGAGGCCATCCTGGAGGAAACCCGTGCCAGGTACAAAGGCGGATATGTGCTTGCCGTTGAAGGTAACCCGCCCTTGAACGAGGGTGGCATGTTCTGCATTGACGGCGGCAAGCCGTTCGTTGAAAAGCTCACGTCGATGGCGGAAGAGTCCATGGCGATCGTCGCTTGGGGCACGTGTGCGTCCTGGGGATGCGTGCAGGCGGCCAAGCCAAATCCGACTCGCGCGGTGCCGATCGATAAGTTAATCACCAACAGGCCCTTCATCAAGGTGCCCGGGGGCCCGCCGATCGCAGAGGTCATGAGCGGCCTCGTGACTTTCATTACCACGTTCGGAAAGCTTCCAAAGCTTGATCACCAAGGGCGTCCAAGTATGTTTTATTCCGAGCGCATTCACGATAAGTGCTACCGGCGGTCCCATTTCGACGCTGGTCAATTCGTCGAAGAGTGGGACGACACCAACGCACGCAAGGGCTATTGCTTGTACAAGTTGGGCTGCAAGGGACCAACCACCTACAATGCCTGTTCGGCCCTTCGGTGGAACGGCGGCGTTTCATTTCCCATTCAATCCGGCCACGGCTGTCTCGGCTGCTCCGAAGATGGCTTCTGGGATAAAGGGTCATTTTACGACCGACTCACGACCATCAAGCAGTTCGGCATCGAGCAGAACGCCGACGAGATCGGCATGGCCGCTGCCGGCGTGGTGGGGCTAGCGGTCGCTGCCCACGCGGCGGTCACCGCCGCGAAGCGGTTGAGGCACCGGCCGGATCGCCCTGCCCACAAAGGCAAGCCGAGTTGAGGAGGTAACGACGGTGGCCGTCCAGACGCCGAATGGGTTCAATCTCGATCGTTCCGGCAAGCGAATCGTTATCGATCCGCTGACTCGCATCGAAGGCCACCTGCGCATCGAAGCTAATCTCGATTCCGACAATGTGATCCGCAATGCAGTCTCAAGCGGGACGATTTGGCGTGGCATCGAAGTCATCCTGCGTGGGCGCGATCCGCGCGACGCATGGGCGTTCACCGAGCGGATTTGCGGGGTCTGCACCGGTACCCATGCGCTCACCTCCGTGCGCGCGGTTGAAAATGCACTAGGAATTACGATTCCGGAGAATGCAAATTCGATCCGCAACATCATGCAGCTGTGCCTGCTCGTGCATGATCACCTCGTACATTTCTATCACCTCCATTCGTTGGATTGGGTCGACGTGGTCTCCGCCCTCAAGGACGATCCCAAGTCGACCTCTACACTGGCGCAATCTATCTCGCCCTGGCCGCTGTCATCCCCTGGCTATTTCAAGGATCTACAGATCCGGCTCGGCAAATTCTTCGGATCAGGGCAACTCGGTCCGTTCAAGAATGGCTATTGGGGGCATCCGGCCTACAAACTGCCACCGGAAGCGAACCTGATAGCGGTAGCTCATTATCTTGAAGCACTCGACTTCCAGAAGGAGATCGTCAAAACCCAAGCGATTTATGGCGGCAAGAACCCGCATCCAAATTGGCTGGTGGGCGGCGTGCCGTGCGCGATCAACATCGACGGAATCGGAGCGGTGGGCGCAATCGGCATGGAGCGACTGAACATTATATCCTCCATCATCGACCGTTCGATCGAGTTTGTCGAGCAGGTCTATCTGCCCGACATTGCCGCGATCTTTTCGTACTATAAGGACTGGCTCCACGGCGGCGGTCTTTCGAGCAAAAGCGTGATGTCCTATGGCGATATCCCCGAAAAGGCCAATGACTGTTCCGGCGAGAGTTTCAAGCTGCCGCGCGGGGTCATTCTTGATGGCAATCTCAAGGAGATATTGCCGATCGACCATGGTGATCCCGAACAGATCCAGGAATTCGTCGCGCATTCATGGTATAAATACCCCGGCCATTGCTGCGGACTGCTTCCCTGGGATGGTATCACCGAGCCGAGTTTTGAACTTGGGCCAAAACTCAAAGGCAGCAAGACAGATATTAAAGAACTCGACGAAGGCGGCAAATATTCCTGGATCAAAGCGCCGCGATGGCGCGGCCGCGCCGTGGAGGTTGGGCCGTTGGCCCGATACATTATCGGTTATGCGCAAGGCAAAGCCGAGTTCAAGGAGCCCGCCGAGAGACTGCTCAAGGGGCTCAATCTTCCCGTGACTGCGCTGTTCTCGACCCTTGGCCGTACTGCGGCGCGGGCGCTCGAATGCCAATGGGCGGCGCATCAGATGCGCCATTTCCAGGATAAGCTGGTAATCAACATCAAGGCGGGCAACACGGCAACTGCCGATATCAGCAGGTGGAGGCCGGAAACCTGGCGCAAGGAAGCCAAAGGCTACGGGTTCACTGAGGCGCCTCGCGGTGCGCTCGGGCACTGGATTACGATCAAGGACGCTAAGATTGACAACTATCAATGTGTCGTGCCGACGACATGGAACGGATCTCCTCGCGATTCAAGCGGCAATATTGGCGCTTTTGAAGCTTCGCTGATCGGCACTCCGATGGCCGATCCGCAGCGCCCGTTGGAGATTTTGCGCACCATCCACTCCTTTGATCCGTGCTTGGCTTGCTCGACGCACGTGATGAGTCATGAGGGTCAAGAAATGGCCTCAATTAGAGTTCGTTAGGCCCATGCGGAACAGGGCTCAGAAGTTTCTTGCCGCCGCCGATGCGGCACTGGCTGGTCGCAGCATCCGTGGGGGCACCGCCCACATTTATGCGCTGGTGCGACTCTGGCATTGGGCTAATGCAGCCGCGATTCTGGTACTGAGTTTAACAGGCTATCTTATTGGAACCGGGACACCGGCGATATGGGGAATGGCAAGCGGCGGTTTTCTATTCGGCTATATCCGCTTTGCTCATTTCTCGGCGGGATATGTACTCAGCGCCGGCTTTCTTCTGCGTATCTACTGGGCCTTGATGTGAAACGCGCACGCCATGCAGATCTTTTGCGTGCCGCTTTGGCGCCGGTGCTTTTGGCGGGAGTTGCACCACGAGATTCGCCGGTATTCGTTCCTTGCGGTTGAGCCTGAAAGGGGCCTCGGGCACAACCGCCTTGCTCAGCTAGCAATGTTCTTCATGTTTACGCAGACGATCACGTTCATGGTCGTCACCGGCTTTGCACTTTACGGGCAAGGTGCCGGTACTGACAGCTGGCAGTACAAGGTGTTCGGCTGGGTGTTTTCACTCTGGCCGAACAGCCAGGACTTTCACACCTGGCATCATCTCGGCCTGTGGGTGATCGTGATGTTCGCGCTGGTCCACATCTACGCGGTGCTCTGGGACGACGTCGTGTCGCGCCGCAGCTTCCCTTCTATCAAGTAGGTGAGCATTGGTTTGGCGATTGACTGGGAAGCGGATGCTCAATTCAACAGAGAAAAAGCGGATTTTGGTGCTCGGCATTGGCAATATTCTGTGGGCCGATGAGGGATTCGGTGTGCGTGCGGTCGAGGAGTTTCATCGTAGCTACTCGGTCGATGATACGTCACCGTTCTCGATGGCGGCACCCAGGGGCTCTACCTCGTTAGTTTTCTTGAGGGGGCCGACTGCCTGATCGTGTTCGACGCCATCGACTATGGATTGCTGCCCGGGCAGTTGGAGCTTGTACGAGATGACGAAGTGCCAAAATTCACGGGGGCCAAGAAGGTGAGCCTGCATCAGATGGGCTTCCAGGAGGTCTTGAGCGCGGCCGATTTGCTTGGCCGCCGCCCGCGAGAGCTCGCTCTTATCGGCTGCCAGCCGATGGATCTGGAGAATTGGGGCGGTCCGCTGACCGCGCCGGTGCGCTTTCAGATTCCCCCCGCGATTAGACTGGCCTGTAAGCTCCTAGAGCAGTGGGACTCGCCGGCAAAACCGCGGAGTGCGCCGCTGCCTGCATCAGAACGGCTGTTGGCGAACAATATTGACCATGCGAATTATGAAATGAAAGGCAGAGCCGATCTAGCGGCCTGCGGCTGATTATGTGCCTTGGCTTGCCAATGACGATTGTCGAGACCGACGGTGTCACCGCGTTATGCGAGTATGGCAATGAGCAGCGGCGCATCTCCGTCGTGCTGCTCGCTGATGTACGGGCCGGCGCCAAGGTGCTCGTTCATATCGACAGCGCAGTGCGGCTCCTGGACGAAAACGAAGCAAGGCTGATCTGCAAAGCACTTGACGGGCTTGAGGCCAGCCTCAACGGTCAGAGCTGCGATCGCTTCTTTGCGGACTTGATCGGTCACGAGCCGCAATTGCCGGAGCACCTACGCTAGCGCTTCCGCTCCCTTGCACCGGCTGGGGTTCATAGACCGGATTCCAGTCGCAGGACCATCGGCTTGGACAACGTCAGGCGCTACGCCGTTGGGTCGAACGCGACTCGCGCACCTAGAGATGATTGGCATGCGCCTTGCTAACCGCCATGCTGGCAGAACCGATCATGATCAGAGAGGAGTGTGATGAAGTTGCAGCCGGCTCAGCATGCTCTGACACGGCCCGCTCCGTCCGACGACGTGGAGGGCGTTAGCGCCGATGCGCGCCTGGTCGCGCACGTTCCCAGGAAGGCGACCTTGATGCCGCTGCCGGCGGCTGATCCCCTACATATTCTGCGGATCAGTGAAGCACCCTCGCGCGGCCCTGGTGGCACACTGACCGGCCGGCCCGGCCAGCGTAGACTGTCGACGCCGCGCCTATCCCCGAGGAACAATATACTCTGCCTGATCGGCAAGAGACCGGATCGTTTGCTCACGATCAACCGCATCTCCTCACCGATCCTTTGGGCACTCGCCGGCAGCACCGACGCCGGCAAGTGCAATACCCCTCGACACAGACAATGGAACATCGCATCGTGAAAGCAGCGATCCCCGTTGTATCTGGCGGCGCCGGCCGCGCGGCGAGCGGCTTTACCACAGGTTCTGGAACTCTCGATGTATTCTATCGCGGCGCGACAAGTGCGCTTGTCAATCGCGTTTGGCGGGTTTGCGACGAACGTGCAAGGAAGTATCCGAACGCTGCCCTGCTAATGTCAAATGTCGCTGCTGCTGTTGGGGGTCAGAGAAGCGGTGATCCGACACAATTGTACGGACTCGCAAATTTCAGCGATGCCGAGCGCAAGCTGATTGACGAATTGCTCGGGGAAGGCGAGGTGACCGGGTGGTTGCGTTGCCGGACGGCAGTTTGGCACAAATCCGGGAGTCCGTGCATGCCGGAATCTGGCGCGTGCGCATCGGAACCGAACCGGCGCACGAATATGTCGAGGTTGGAGCGATTCCGCAGATTGTCCGGCGTGCCGCAACTGACCTGACATCAACCGAACTTCTGATTGACACGCCGCCGGATGGCGCGATGAACGTTCAACCGGTGCTGGCCGAAATACGCGAGCGGGCCAGCGTCTGGCAATTTTGCATGAATGCGCATGTCATCAATCTGACGTTACTGCCAATGAGCGTTGTCGACTTGACATTCCTGCAGCAAAGCTTGGGCAACGGACCCGTCCAACTCATGTTGCGGGGCTACGGTGCCTGCAGAGTGCAGGCGACCGGGACTAGGAATGTTTGGTCCGTGCAGTTCTTCAATTCTACGGACAACATCATCCTTGATACGGTGGAGGTCGGGGGCGTGCCGATTGTTGCGTTGGCTGCCGACGAGGATTTCCAGGACTCTGCCGGACGCGTGCAGGAAATTCTCGAGGCGTACTTCACATGATGCGCTCGGGCACTCGACATCAGTTGCGATCCCACAGACGGCGCCTTCGGATGGATCATAGCTTGCGCGGGGGGAGGGGGCAGCATTGCGCATGAACCTCACTGCAAGCAACAAAATCCATGTCCGCGTATTGCTAGCTGCCGACGTAGTCGCCTCGGTCGAGATCCAGCCGCGAGTCCGGCCGCCGCTGGGTCGGATATTCGCCGGAAAGCAGGCCTCGTCACTGCTCAACGCAGTGCCGCGGCTCTTCGCGTTATGTGCCGCTGCGCAGCAAACCGCACTGTTGACCGCGATCGAAACGGCGCGCGACGAAGTGATCACCCTCGCAAAAAAAACAGCATAGTATTGCGCTGATCGTTACCGAGCGCATCATGGATTTGGCACGGGGCCTATTTGCCGGACATCTCACGCTAGAGGTCGCCAGTGCGGCAGCAATCCGCTCCCTGATGTCGGAATTGTCAGCGCTTGTTCGCTCCGCCCAGCGAGCCTCGTGCCCCCCCTCAACGGGAAGCAACAGCGCGGATCGCGGCGGCGCTGGCCGCGCTGGGCGTACCGAATGAGGGACGCGCGCTCAGGTCCGGCAGCCCACTGTCGCTTCGCGTCGCGGCGCTTCATGAGGCCGGCTTGAAGTCGGCTCCGGCAGCATACTCGTTCCTGTCCGCTGCTGACGACTTCAACATCGCGAAGCGATTGCTCGGGGATGATTCGACGTTTTGCGATTGTCCGGATCTGGAAGGACATGTGCCCGAGACGGGTCCTTGGGCGCGCCAAATGACCCGGGATCGGTTCTTGCTGAGACCCTTCGGTGCGGCCGAGCGGCTGATGGCCAGAATAGTTGAAATCGTCCGGGCTATGTGCCTGGCTTGAGGCCGGCGCTCAGCCGGATACCGCAGAGCATGGGATTATCGAAAGATATAAGCTTGGGCCCGGTCGTGCAGCGGCCGCGGTCGAATGCGCCAGGGGACGTCTCTACCACGCTGTTGAGCTTGACGCTCACGGCCGGATATCTCGCTTCGAATTCCTGGCGCCGACGGAGTGGAATTTCCATAAGCGCGGACCGCTTGTACGGAACCTGCAGGGCGCCGTGCTGACAGCTCCGCGGCGCTGTGATGCAGTCCACGCGGTGATTGCGTCGCTGGATCCGTGCGTCGGGTTCACTCTCAATTTTCGTGAATTTCACGATGCATGAAATGGCCATTTGCATGGGGATCATTCAGATCGTCGAGGAGAAGGTACGGGAGCGATCCTCTTCGCGGGTGCGGAGCGTCTGTTTGGAATTGGGAACGCTGAGTCATGCCGCGCCTGAAGCGATCAGGTTCTGCTTTGCTGTCGCTGCAATGCGGACCGTTGCCGAAGGCGCCGCGCTTAATATCGTTGAACTACCGGGCGTTGCCTGGTGCATGAGCTGTTCGAAGAGCGTTGAAATTGCACGCCGGGGTGATTGCTGTCCTTGCTGCGGCAGTTATCAGTTGCAGGTAACCGCGGGCGAACAGATGCGCGTGAAAGCGCTGGAGATCGATTGATGTGTACCGTTTGCGGCTGCACGGAAGGTACACCGACGACCAAACACTCGAGGACAAATGATGCGAAGAGCCACGAGCGATACAATGACCATGTGCGGGACTCTTGCGATGGCCATTCTCCTCTTCGCCGGCCGGCCCACCATCAGGCACATGGCATACAGCCGCTTCCGAGCGGCGGCGCCGGCTCGGCTGATTCAAGGGTCGGGGGCATGAGCGGAAAGCAGGTCATCGAGATCGAGCGCGATATCCTGGGCAAGAATAATGGGATTGCGGCGGTCAACCGGGCCCTCTTCCTTGCCGATGACGTTCTCGTGTTTAATCTTTTATCCAGTCCCGGTGCAGGTAAAACGACGCTGCTGGTCCGTGCCGCGTCCGAGCTCAAGCGCAGCCGCCCGGTCGGTGTCATCGAAGCGACCAGGAGACCTCGAACGACGCTGAACGTATTCAGGCTGTCGGCGTGCCAGCCGTTCAAATCAATACCGGCAAGAATTGTCATCTCGATGCTGCAATGATCGGCGGAGCTTATCGCCGCTTGCCCCTGCTTTCAGGCGGCATTCTCTTCATCGAGAACGTCGGTAATCTGATCTGTCCCGCTGCCTTCGATCTTGGCGAGGCCTGCAAGATCGTGGTGTTCTCGATTACGGAAGGTGAAGACAAGCCCCTCAAATGTCCTGATATGTTTGCTGCTTCATCCCTCGTGGTGATCAACAAGATCGATCTGGCGCCGCTGCTTGAATTCGATTTGGAAAAGACCATCGAGAGAGCTGGCCTCGCAAATTCGGACAGTAGCTT
>NZ_AJQF01000538.1:0-11058 GCF_000261705.1 Bradyrhizobium genomosp. III
GTCGCATATTGGCTCAATTGAGTCTGGACCCTAGCGCACGATCTCGCGGGCGGCTGCAGAACCAATCGAGGATAATAGATGACGAAGTTCATCGGCGGGGAGCGCTCGGGCTCGCTTAGAACGTCTGGTGCCCTGGCTAAAGAGCGCTCCTGATGAACCCTCATCGAAGAATATGTGACACGGCGGCATGAGCAAGTCGCTGCGGCGTCTTCCGAAAGTTGCGAGGTCCTGCAGAACGGCCGCACCGCCTGCCTGGAGGATCACCTAAGACGGTCTAGCGGCTGCTGTTGCCAAGACCGCCTGCTTCACCCGATCGTTTTCGGTTCGGCTTGCCGTCCGTCAGGTCCTCCCTGTGCGCGTCTGATAATCCGGCCTTCAGCCATCATCTAGCTCGCTCATAGCGTCATCCATGTCTGACTGGGTATCGCTTATGACCTGGGTAGCGACGGCAACCAGAGCTTTTTCGAAGGCCCGCTGCAACAATGCTGCGTGCGAGTTGTCGCCGCCGTTCGCGGCGTTATCGGTGTTTGTGCCAGCGTCTGGCGCCGTTGCTGCGATATCGGCTGCGCCTGTGTCCATGTCATAAAACTCAGATAGCGGCGGTGCCGCGAGATGACCTATTCCTTTCGTGCTAGCAGGGGCAGCTTGCAAGAAGCTGACGAAGAGTGAGGCCGGATTGATGCCGCGATTCGTGCCCCGAGTGATCTCAGGTGGTCCGGTGTTTGGAGGTTTGTGCGAAGAACTGTGCTGGTTCTAACAACCGGTATGTTGAAGGTATTTAGGGGGGCCGGTCATACCCAGACTATCCTGATCCGCAACGCGCTTACCTTCATCTCGACGACATGGATCGCCTCGCGGTCCTTTCTGGCGGAGCTTCAGAAGACCCAGGTTGGGGCGGTCCCGCCTGCAATGGCCGGGCATGCGAGGGGCCGGCGTGCGGCGGCTCATCCTGAAAAAGGGGCGGTGCGCGATGGTCCTGCATGCGATGTCCCCGCTTGAGGCTCACCGTGCCGTGGCTCGGCTTCCGATGGGCCGACATCCAGAGTCTGCCATATCACATCTTGATCGAAGCCGGGATGTTCCTCGATCGCCTGAGCTATGGCCTGCGGCGAGAGATGCTGCTGGCCGTTGTCCGGCTCTGGCGCAGCGACGGCCGCAGGCGCGGCATATAGATTATCCTGCCAACCCGAGTCTGGCCCAAGGGGATGCGCTAAATCTGGGTAAGGCGGATAGAGGTGTCCTGTCTCCAAGTATGGAGAGTAGGGATGGCCCGCGTCGAGATAGGGTGAATAAGCCTCGCCCTGCAGCACTGGATGGGCGACTCCCTGCGCCGAAGCGGGAGCCTCTGAACCGCTGAGCTGCCGCTCGAACTCGGTTGCATCTGTAGCCGTCCGTGCTGTGTCGGGCTCCGGGCTCGTATTCGCCGGGGCGACTGCATTGAAATCCACCCTGTTTCTCCTTCCAACTGATGACGCGCATTGAGCTATGCGAAGCCTCAGCTAGCTCGGAAGCGCGCGTGCGGAGGCCCACATTGATCTTTAATGCCTCGCACTGCGTGAAGGCAGCGCTACCCAATTTCCCTCGAGCATCCGGTCTCTTATCCATCTATCGGGCTGCCTCAAGCAGGGCAGCCGTCAAGACCTCGCAGGCTCATGCTGGGGGCTTTAGCTTTCGAAAAGCTGACGATCGGATGCGACTTCAGTCGGAGCGGTCTTGCATCTTCGACCATCACTTCTGGCCTGGACCGGCTTCGCGCACAGCGCCCCCATGAAGCGGCGTTTCGGGAGAAGCTTCCGGCCGCCCGTCCCGGAAGACCGTGCTCGAGGAGCCGCGAAACAACATCAAAACCGACTCGTGTTGTGACCTCTCGGCGGCGGGACTGCGCCGGGCCTGCGCTTCCGCCACAAGGCCCTTGAGGGTCTGGTCCACCAGCGCAACAAATCTGGGTGGGCCAGAAGCAAGGATGAGGCCCTCTCCCGGGGCAGGTTTCACGATATAGCGCTCATCCGAGATGTTGAGCGCGTCGAGCGCGGCCTTGAGCGCATCGAAGCTGATTGGGTTCAATACAATGAGCCGGCTTTGCGCCTCTTGGGCGGCGGAGATGTAAAGGACAAGTCCGTCATAGTACCACTGGAGATTGTACAAAGCAGTCAAACGGTCAAGGAATTCTCGTGGCGGCAGGTCCGGCATTCGTCCACGAATCCGGCCCCTGACGTCGGCGCTGACATTGACCCTGATATTGAGATTGTTTCCGAACTCCTGCAGCGCCGCAGCAAGATCCTGATCGAGAACGGTGTAGCTATAAGGGGCGGGCGGCAGCGAAAGGGATGCAGCAGACGTGCGCAAAATTCCGACACAGATGAGAACACCGGCACAAAAAATTCTTTTTAAGATATGTACCACCGTGGACCGCGCGAGCATTCCTTGACGCCTTCCGCTCATTATGAAGTTAGAGTTTCGCCGCAGCTTGGAAGCCAAACGTGATCATTAGATGACCAAGTCAACCTGATCTCCGTCAGGTTTTCGTCAGCTCGGCAGCCTATGAACTTGATCGGTTCATCGGCTAAAGCTTAGGTCATCAAACCAGCACAATGACACACTCCATGTTGTTAGGCGCAACGCCGATCCCTCCCAGTTCAGCCGGTCGTCTTTCCGGTGCCTGCTCTCCGGCAGCTGCTGGCGAGCAGGCGCGTTTCGAGCAGTCCCTGGCGCAAGTAGCTCCCAATCAGGGGTCTGCTTTCCCGTCCGCGAATCCACCCGCAGCGACTCCTCCGATATTGGAGGTCCAGCGCACGAATGTGCTGGCAAGTCCGCCGGGCGACCGAATCCTCCAAACCCTTTCCGGCATCTACCAGGGTCGAGCCGTTTCTCCGGCGATTGCGCCGGCTGTCGTAAATGGGGTGCAGCCTGGGCCGGCTGCGCAGCCACTTTTGCCGGTGGATAACGCCGGAGCCAATGCGGCTGTTAAGCCGGTTGGAGCTGATTTCGAATCGATGATGACGAATCTGCGAGACGTCTACAAAGACGTTGTTCAGGTTTCCCTCGTCTCCAAGGGCACCAGCGCCGTCAGCTCGTCGCTAAACAAGCTGCTATCGGCCGGCTGAGTAAGCTGATGACTGGCGATATGAAGAGGGGGAGCTCCGGCGGCCGTCAATCGTGGCGACGGCTTCGCGTGTTTCTTGCTATGCCCCTTCTCCTCTCGCTGATCGGCTGTAAGACCGATCTCTACACCAAAATTCAGGAGCGCGAGGCTAATGAGATGCTCGCGCTTCTCCTTGGCAAGGGCGTTGATGCTGTCCGTGTTGTCGCCAAGGACGGAACCAGCACAATCCAGGTCGAGGAAAAGCAGCTCGCTTATTCGATTGACCTGCTCAATGTTGAGGGGCTGCCGCGCCAATCCTTCAAGAATCTCGGCGAGGTGTTCAAGGGATCGGGCCTCGTTGCCTCGCCGATCGAGGAGCGGGCACGATACGTTTATGCTCTAAGCGAAGAATTGTCGCGCACGATCAGCGATATAGATGGCGTCCTTTCAGCACGCGTTCACGTCGTTCTGCCGAAGAACGACTTGTTGCGGCAAGGTGCGACCCCATCCTCGGCATCGGTCTTCATTCGACATGGCTCCAGCGCGAGGCTTTCGGCACTATTGCCGCAGATCAAGATGCTCGTCGCAAACAGCATTGAAGGGCTGTCCTATGACAAGGTCGCCGTTGTCTTCGTGCCGGTCGAGCGCGCTCCAGTCGAGCAGTCTGCCGGTCCGGGAGTCCCTGTGGCTCAGTCAGCAAGAGCCGGCTCATCGCCGTTACTTGCGCTTGCTGTAGGAAGCGCCGGAGCGGTATTCGGCATCGTCGCTTGCGTATTGCTGGGCCCGCGCATGCGTCAGTTTGGAAAATCATCGCGTAAGCTGAGCGTGTTCGGTAGGGGCTCGCGCCTGTCTGCTGACCAAGCGGCGGGCAAGATGATTGCTGATGCGTCATAGTCTGGACGCTCATGCCGCCATCAATGTCAACCACAGCCACAAAAACCAATCGCTCGTTCACGCTCGCAGCCGATCGGCTGCGCGAGCTTGCTGCCTCGGCCGATCCCGGTCGTTTCGCCGGGCTTCTTGACCCGCTGCTTTCACCTTCCACTTTGGCTCGGCTACAGCAGAGTGCCAGGCTACAGCCAAGGCTCGCCGAACTGCTTTTGGGCAGCAAGGGGGAGGTGAGCTGCGGCGACTGGAGCGAAGATGCTCTCCTGGGGCATGATCCGCGGCGGGCTGCGCTGCTCGCGGGCGGCATTTGGCATGCACGCTCCATCCTCAAGCTGTTCTCCAGGCACGATCTGCCTGTGTTGGTGGAGTTGATCGGTGCCGAGGCGCATGCTTTCGCAGTCCGGCATTTATCCTGCGCCGTCGCAACGGCCCCGATCGCCGATCCAGAGCAATTGTCCCGACAGATCGAATATGACGGGCATGCTTGTCTCGGCGCTTGGCTCGAAGAGACTTCATCGCTTGCTCGTATCCGCGTGCTTCTACGCTTGCCCGCTGGGACGGCCGCCGAGAGCTCAACTGCGGAGCACCGTAGCGCAGCAGGCCCGCTGCTTTCCCTCGTCATGGCTCATTTGCGCACTGAGGATGCTGGGGCATGACGGCCGATGCCCTCGCACCACCCGCGGCCCCGAAGATTCGGGCTCTTGGACCGCTGATCCCAGCTGCGCAGCTTGAGATCTGGCACGATGCCATACAGGCGCTGGCCGCTGCCGAGCGGCATCTGCAGCGGGTTCGAGGGTGGGCACGCCTGGCTTATGAGCGGGAACGTGCGCAGGGCCGCGCCGAGGGTGCAAAGGCTGGCGCAGAGGAAATGGCCCGGCTGATTGCGCAGGCGACTTGTGAACTGGCCCAACGCAAGGCGGTTCTGGAGCGGGAATTGCCGCAACTGGTCTTTGAGATCGTTCGCGATCTGCTTGGCGCATTTGATTCGGGCAAGATGCTGGTCCAGTGCGTTCGTCATGCCATCGAGCAAAGATATAAAAACACGGAGGTCTGCCTTCACGTATCCCCACTGAAAGCCGACCTGCTAGCCAGTGAGTTCAAGGATTATGACGGACTTGAGGGCCGGCCGAAGCTCAGGATTGAGGCGGATCCGGCGCTGAGCGCGGACCAATGTGTTTTATGGAGCGAGTTCGGCAACGTCGATCTTGGGCTTGCCGCGCAGCTGCGCGCGCTGCGCCTCGGCTTTGGCTTGACGGAGGAAGCTGAATCGTGACCGTGCAACGACCGACCCATCATGCCGCGGCCGCAGAAGGAACCGTAAAGGCCGCACTCTCATCCTTAAGATCTTCCGCCAAGCACATCGATACACGCGCTGTCCGCGGCCGGATCACGCGGGCCGTGGGCACGCTGCTGCACGCCGTCTTGCCGGAGGCCAGGGTCGGAGAACTGTGCTTATTGCAGGATCCTCGCAGCGGATGGTCGCTCGAGGCCGAGGTAATCGGTCTGTTGCCGGATGGGGTGTTACTCACGCCCATCGGGGACATGGTGGGGCTGTCCAATCGCGCGGAGGTGGTGACGACCGGGCGAATGCAGGAAGTGGCTGCCGGCCCCGATTTGCTCGGCCGCGTGATCGACAGTTTTGGCCGGCCGCTCGACGGCAAGGGCCCTATAAAAGCCGGCGAAGCCAGACCGCTGCGCGGCAGGGCGCCTAATCCGATGAAACGGCGCGCGATTGAACAGCCGTTCCCGCTCGGCGTCCGTGTCCTGGATGGTCTTCTCACATGCGGAGAAGGTCAGCGGATCGGAATTTATGGTGATGCCGGTTGCGGCAAGTCGACGCTGATGTCGCAAATCGTAAGAGGCGCAGCGGCCGACGTCACTATCGTTGCGCTGATCGGCGAGCGCGGTCGAGAGGTGCGTGAATTCATCGAACGTCATCTTGGCGAAGCCCTTCACCGTTCCGTCGTTGTGGTGGAGACTTCCGACCGTTCGGCGATGGAGCGGGCCCAATGCGCCCACATGGCGACAGCGCTAGCCGAATATTTTCGTGATCAGGGCCTTCGCGTCGTTCTGATGATGGATTCTTTGACGCGCTTTAGCCGCGCCATGCGTGAAATCGGACTTGCCGCAGGAGAACCGCCGACCCGGCGCGGATTTCCGCCATCCGTTTTTGCACTGTTGCCGGGCTTGTTGGAGCGCGCCGGCATGGGCGAGCATGGCTCCATTACGGCCTTCTATACTGTGCTTGTCGAAGGTGACGGCACGGGTGATCCGATAGCGGAAGAATCACGCGGCATCCTCGATGGCCACATTATTCTCTCCCGCGCGTTGGCCTCCCGGGAGCATTTTCCGGCGATCGACGTGTTGTCGAGCCGCAGCCGCGTCATGGATGCGATCGTGTCCGTGCCGCATCGCAAGGCGGCATCCTTTTTCCGTGATCTGCTGTCACGGTACGCTGAGGCCGAGTTCCTGATCAAGGTCGGTGAATACAAACAAGGCTCTGATCCGCTGACCGATCGGGCGATCGCCTCGATCGAGCAACTGCGGGCCTTTCTGCGCCAGGGGCAGGGTGAGGCGTGCAGCTTTGAGGAGACGATCGCATGGATATCGCGTCTGACCGCCTAAGTCCCGTTCACGCCTCGAAGCTGCGGCTCGTAAAGGACATGCGGGAGCGAAGCGCCATTCGTGAATTGTCTAACATGGAAGCCAAGCGCCACCTTGCGATCCAAGCTGTCCAACGAGCTTTCGAGCATCTTACACATGCCGAAGAGCGCCGGGCAAAGCTCGAGGCAGAGCTCTATCGGGAGATGCTAGCAGCCGATGCGATGTCTGTTTGCGAGCTGCAGCGGCGCTATCATCTCATCATCGGCCGGCTCACAGACGAGATTGCAGCGGCGCAGCAGGTTCTTGAAAATGCCCGTGCTGCTCAGGCGCAAGCTGAGACTGCGGTTCTTGAGGCGAGGGCCGTTTGGGCCAGGCGTTCAGCGGCGAGCCAGAAATGGCGTGAGATTGATCAAGACGTTCGGCGCACCACGAGTGCTCATTTCGAAGCCGCCGCCGAAATCGAAGCTGATGATGAAGTCTTGCTCCGCTACCGGCGCGGCCCGTCAGGGCAGACGGGAGGTGAGCCAGCATGATTGCAGATCCTCTCACGCGCGAGCTCGGGGCCTGCGGCGCGGAAGCCGCACCGGCCTCGGACCGGCCGGCTGAGCGCGCAGCCTTCATGCCGTCGCTGATCCTGTCGCACGCAGTGGCCTCGTGGCTTAACGAGATCACAGCGTTGCGTGCGCCTCTACAAGGCCTCCTCGGCGAGAAGCCGCTATCTGTGCGCGTGAGCCGGACCGTCTGGCAGGCGGAGCCGGCTGCGGCACCGATGCTCGACTGCGTCTTCGAAGTAGAAGGTGAAACCTTGATCCTGTCCTTGCCGGGTAAGCTTGCGGAAGCGCTGGTTCGGACCGTGCAGAATGGGCTTACCTTACCTTCTGAGCCGGCGCGTTCGCTGGTCCTGGAACTTGCGCTTGAACCCTTGCTTGCTGCGCTGGAAAGAATGACGCAGCGGAATCTGCAGCTTGTTCGCACCGAGGAAGCGCGGAGTACGCAGCCTTATCTTGAATTTGACGTCGCCTATGGTGAGCTCGCCAGCAAGGCTCGGCTGCTTCTATTCTCTCCGTTCGACGGTCCGGTGCCTCCGGCTTTCACCGTCCTCGGCGAGCTGCTCGGCCGATTACCGCGACAGGCGGCCAGGCTGCTTTCCGAACTCCCGGTCATCGTTGCAGGCCATATCGGCTCGCTCCGCGTCGCGATCGGCGTTCTTCGCCAAGCAGAGCAAGGCGATGCGCTGCTCCCGGACACAATTCCACTCGCGCGAGGCCAAATTGTTCTCGTTGCAGACCGATTGTGGGCCCCTGCAGAGATTGGCGGCGACAGGCTGGTGCTGCGAGGACCATTCCGCTTGCGATCCCACCCTCTAAAAAGTGAAGATGTGATGCCCCAAAACCAGATGCAACAGCAGCCCCCGTCAGAGGCGGATATCGACAGCATCGAGATCACACTCGTATTCGAATGTGGCCGCTGGCCGATGCCGTTGGGAACCTTGCGAACCATCAACGAAGGCCACGTGTTCGAACTTGGCCGGCATCTTGACGGGCCGGTCGATATCGTTGCGAACGGCCAACGTATCGGCCGAGGCGACATCGTGCGGATCGGCGAGGAGCTCGCCGTCAGGTTACGCGGCAGGTTGGCGCTTAATGACTGAAATTCAACCCAGCATCCTGGCGCTTCTTGCAATAACGGTCGGCCTTGGTCTCCTGGCCTTTGCTGTCGTCACAACTACAGCCTTTATCAAGGTCTCGGTTGTTCTCTTCCTCGTGCGCAATGCGCTAGGAACTCAATCGATACCGCCGAACATCGTCCTTTACGGAGCGGCACTCATCCTGACCGTCTTCATCAGCGCTCCAGTCTTCGAGCAGACCTATAACCGCCTTACCGATCCGCAACTTCGCTACCAGAGTTTCGATGACTGGGTGATGGCCGCCAAGGAGGGACAGGAGCCGCTGCGTGTTCATTTGAAGAAATTCACCAATGAAGAGCAGCGCCGCTTCTTCCTGTCATCCACCGAACATGTCTGGTCGGAGGAGATGCGCGGCAGCGTAACGGCAGATGATTTCTCAATTCTTGTGCCGTCGTTCTTGATTTCCGAACTCAAGCGGGGCTTCGAAATCGGTTTTCTTCTCTATCTTCCCTTCATCACGATCGATCTGATTGTCACCACGATTTTGATGGCCATGGGTATGTCGATGGTATCCCCCACAGTGATATCTGTCCCCTTCAAGCTCTTTCTGTTCGTCACTATCGACGGCTGGTCACGTCTCATGCACGGGCTAGTACTAAGCTACACCACGCCAGGAGGTTGACCATGAACGAAGCCAGCATCCTTACGCACCTCAGTCAATCGCTCGTGCTCTTCATGATCTGGGTTCTGCCGCCGTTGCTCGCAGCTCTGATCTCCGGACTGATCATTGGCCTTATCCAGGCGGCAACTCAGCTCCAGGACCAAACCCTGCCACTGACGGTCAAGCTTCTGGTTGTCGTCGCCGTGCTCGCCGGTTTTTCCCCGGTTCTCAGCGCCCCGCTGATCGACCAGGCCGAGCGCATCTTCAGCGAGTTTCCGGCACTCACCGCAAGATACTAGCAGAGCTTGGATGGCTGGCCTGTCACCCGCAGAGGCGCAAGTTCTCGTTCAGGGCTCGATCGAATTCGTCGCCGCAACCGGCCTGAGTGCGGCCCGCGCCCTAGGCATCATGCTGGTGCTTCCTGTCTTCACCCGGCCGCGTATCAGCGGCCTCATTCGGGGAAGCCTGACGATTGCGATTGGCCTGCCTTGCCTTGCTCAGATCAAGCTCGGTCTGCAGGCCTTGGACCCGAACACGCGCTTGGTTAGCGTTACCATGCTTGGCGTGAAGGAGGTGTTCGTCGGTCTGATGCTCGGCATCCTGCTCAGTATTCCACTATGGAGCATACAGGCAGTCGGCGACATCATCGATACCCAACGAGGAATTTCAAGCCAAGTTGCGGGGGAGGATCCCGCGACGCACAGCCAAGCGACTGGAACCGGGCTCTTTCTCGGTGTTACGGCGGTTACGATCTTCGTTCTGGTCGGCGGGCTGCAGACCATGGTGAGCGGCCTTTATGGCAGCTACCTAGTGTGGCCTGTCTATCAGTTTTTGCCTGCCTTGACAGTGCAAGGGGCAATGGAGTGTCTTGCCCTTCTCGATCGTATCATGATGACGACCTTGTTGGTCGCCGGGCCGGTTCTGGCCCTGCTGTTGCTGGTGGATATCTCGGTCATGATGCTCGGCCGTTTTGCATCTCAGCTCAAGATGAACGATCTCTCTCCGATGATCAAGAATGTTGCATTCGGGGTCATTATGGTCAGCTACACCGTCTATCTGCTCGAATATGCCGGTTCTGAAATCCTGACCTCGAACGACATGCTCGATCATCTGAGGAAGCTGTTGAAATGAGCTCTACGAGTGAGGAGAAAAAGCTTCCTCCGACGCCCAAGAAGCTGCGCGATGCGCGCAAGAAGGGGCAGAGCGCGCGCAGCTCCGATCTAGTGAGCGGCGTCAGCGCCTGTGCCGGTTTCGGCTGTCTGTGGTGGCGAGCGGGTGCCATTGAGGACAAGTGGCAGGAGACGGTCCGGCTGGTCGATAAACTGCAGGAGCAGCCGTTCACAAGCGCGGTGCCACAAGCGCTCAGCGGCTTGCTAGAACTTTCGATTGCCACTGTCGCTCCGTTGCTCGCCGCTGCCGTGACAGCAGCTCTTCTGGCCAATGTCCTGGCCAATGGCGGCTTTATGTTTGCTTCGGAGCCGCTCAAGCCGAAGCTCGAGAAACTCGATCCCATCAAAGGCTTGAAGCGTATCGTCTCGAAACGTTCGGCCATCGAGCTTGGCAAGACCCTGGCTAAAGTGGTTTTGCTTGGTGCGATCTTCTTTTTAACCGTGACCGCGAGCTGGAAAGCGCTGGTGTACCTGCCAGTCTGCGGCATGGGCTGTTTTGGTTTCGTCTTCACCGAGGTTAAACTGCTGATTGGCATTGCCGCTGGAGCTTTTCTGGTCGGCGGATTGGCTGACCTTCTAATCCAGCGTTGGTTGTTTATGCAGGACATGCGCATGACGGAAACGGAGGCCAAGCGGGAGAACAAGGAACAGCAAGGCAATCCGCAGGTGAAGCGCGAGCACCGGCGGCTGCGGCAAGAGTCGGCAAACGAGGCTCCACTCGGCATCAGCCGGGCCACGTTGATATTGCGGGGACCGGCAACGTTGATTGGTCTGCGCTATGTTCGCGGCGAGACCGGTGTGCCGGTGTTGGTCTGCCGTGGCGAGGGTGAAGCTGCTTCACAGCTGCTTGGTGAGGCGCGCGCGCTTCGCCTCAACATTGTGGAGGACAATGTTCTGGCGCGTCAGCTGCTCGGCAAGGCAAGGCTCGGCAACCCGGTGCCTTCGCAGTATTTCGAGTCAGTCGCAAAAGCGCTCTATGCGGCGGGGCTAGTCTAGGGTCCAGACTCAATTGAGCCAATATGCGACG
>NZ_AJQF01000539.1:0-10431 GCF_000261705.1 Bradyrhizobium genomosp. III
CTCATTCCGTCATCACCCAGTTTCCCGCATAGCTCAGGATGCTGGAGCCCCACCGCCACATTGAAACGCCATCCAAAAAACCCCTCAGCGCGAATCGGCAAACCCAATTTGCTAGAGAACCTTCTATGGGCACTGAGGGCGGCCTGCGAGCCGCCCTACCGTGCAAGTACCAGCGCGGCCCAAGCTACCGCTGATGTCCGAGTCCGATTCCAAGATTTAAGGCCTTCTGGCGGAGCGCACCGACACTGCGTTTGGTCATCTTTGCTATTTTTATCACCGGGGTCCTGGCCTTCGAGTGGACTTTGAGCTCCTTGATATCTGCCTTCGTCCATTCGCGCCGCTTAACGCTTTTCTTAGTTGCTTTCTTCACGATGAATGCTCCTTTTTAGCGGAGCGGCTTGTAACATAGTTTTCTCGGCGCGACGACGGTAAAAAAATAGACAATATTATAGGACATCGCGCCAAGTGTAAGCTTTGGCATGTCTTCCGAAGCGAGGTGTCTGCACTGTTGCAGCTGCGCAATTGTAAACTTCATACGCACGTCGCGTTCTGATAGCGTTCCAATCGACGCCTTTATATCCGGAGCTAAACAACCGACACGCTCTCGAATAAGCGAGAGCCAAATCGCGATAGAGATCAACAGGTCCAAATAAGGAGGTGCGCCCAGAGAACGGAAAGATGTTGTGTCTCCGCGATATTGCTTAGAGAGGTGGCTGACGAGAATGATTAAAGGCACACTCACCTTTGATCACGCGCTCTTTTTCAAGTTCGCTTTTGGTCGTATTCAACTCGCGCAAAGAGCGCCGCCGCTTGATGGCCTCGACTGAAGTGGTAGGTTATTGGTGAAGTTCACGCGCGCCGCGCCTCACATCCAAAATGCTCATATGTCGAGCTCGTTCTCCGAGTGCAGCCCGCTGCCAGTGATGCCCTCAATTCCAGTGCAAGATCATCATGCCCAATTTTCGGGATAAGAAATTTGCTGAAAATCCAGCACGACTGGCGTCCACCGCCGATCAGGACACCACAGGCGTAGACCGCTTAAAGACGAGCAGAGACCTTCGTCGGCTGCCTTCGCCAACCAATACATGGGGTTCTTGGTCCCCTTCTCGTATTTGACCCGGATGCCTTCCGGGAAATCAGTTTAGCCGACCGTCTCGATGACACTGATGTGCACGAAGAGGCCAAATCCTTCGTCCCTCAGGTCAATATCTTTGGTCGCGTTCAACGACTCCACAACACTGATTACAACGACACTGTTTCTAGATTGAATTTCGCAATCCAGTCGAACTGCATCACCACCAGCAAGGGTTCAAGCGGCTTTCCTCCACGTCGACATCGGTTTACGTCGGCTCAATCGCATGCCGTGGGACGCTTTCTGCCCGTGTTCGCTTCCAGCCGAGAAACCAAAGGGAGCGGCAGCTCAGCTTTCGGCTCTTGCGCGATCTCTCGCTCAACCTGCGCCTGCATAGTACCCCGATCTAAGTTTTCGAGCGCCTCAAGTACTCTCTTCCCTCTTCGGTGATAATCCAGCACCCGGCCTTCCGCTCGATCAGCTTTTGGCCGAAAACATCGAGTGGGGTCGCGCGGCTCGCAATCCGCTTCATACGGTCCGTCCACTCCGGGCCGCTGCTAAAATAGATAGCCAAATGCTGCTTAACGACTTCGATACTCGCCAGACCGTGCGGCTGCAGGCGAGTATCTTCAGTATCGACAACTGAAAACTCGCGCACGCCATCGACTTAAGGAAAAGCCCATATTACATATTTTGAGGTAAGCTCCAGAGCTGCGAGCCGCTTTTCAAAAGAGAGCTTCCTCCTAAAGCCGATTGCACGACACCCGCCTGCCGTCGCCGCGGTAAGCAACGCTTTTCGACTGCATCTTGCCAGGACTCTTCCGAAGAACGGTTCAGCATTAGATAGCTGCGTTGACTAGGAGCGTGAGGTGGTCTCGACTGCCGACTTCGACCGACTTGAGATCAAACGACGTCGGTAGTAGCCACGCCGTTGTACATCCTGACGAATGACGTCGCTCACGAAACGAACCGCCCGCTTCTTTCGTTTCCAATTCCCGCCCAATCCCGCGGGGATCGCAAAGCCTCTCGGCACGACCAAAAGATCGTTTCTTTGGTTCAAATAGATATCGAACATGTGGTGGCTCTTTTTCGCACAAGCGTAGATCGGCTGTTCACCGATCTGGTGACATCGAAGCAACAGTTTCCTTTAAGTCACTGGACGATCAAATGACATTCAAAAGCTCCCGTCCTGATAAGGGAAGACGGTCACGCGCACAATGGTGCCGCAAGATGTGAGCGTGTGCACGTCCCGACTTACGGCGCCCGGAGAGGCACCCGTCAATGTCGACCTCAAACGCGGCGGAGAGTCTATCTAGGTGGCTCAACTACGGCAATGCCAGCCTACGCTACGATTTTTCTCCCAACTAGCTGATGCAGCATAAGCTTCGCCAGGTATGAGGCTCCCAAAGCAGCGGCTTAGCAGATCGTTGCCCGGAAAGCAGACGATCGTCGGTACTAGCTGAAGTAATCCTCCGGCCCGCCTTCGCGAACCGTGTCGAGAGTAACGCAATGGAACCCACCGCCGAAGATCCGTCTATGGCGGCGCCGAACCGGGACAACCTGAAAGCTGAACTGTTCAAGGATCCGAGCCAGCTCGGGGCAGGCGTCGTTGACTAAGACGACGTCAGGAGCGACCGAGAGGACGTTGACATCAATGTAAAGACTGGACAACAGCAGATCGTCGTCGTTGTAAGCCGGAAAACTATTTTTGGTTGGCTCGGGCGCTACTATCATGTCCCAGTTGCGCATTGCTTCTGGCAAATAGTCCGCCACCTCGCGAGACCGCACGAGCAGCGGCCCCGGCGCAAGCGCTATGACCATACTATCAATATGGCTATCGCAGAGCTTGTAGGCACGGTGGATCCGAAATCGTCCTTGCAAATGGCGCTCAAGCCAATCACATGGCATCGCGTGATTCTTGGTAGCGATATTTACGACGAGGTCGCGTCCAACACGCAAACACTGCGCACCGTCCCACATCATCTCGAGGCCAACGTCATAGGGATGTGTTCCGGGATGGTGGATCGGTTCCGTTGGACCACCGGTCGTTGACAGGGCGTAGGAGCGGTCAAATGAACGGTTAGTCATCAACGGGCGCGGCATCACTGACCATCGCGCGCCTCGGTCGAAATAGGACGCGAAGATTGGCTTGAGAAATTGCGTCTCGAAGTATCGTGAGCGGAGCATAGGAGGGGTCTCGATCAATTCGTCTCCAACCACTAACGCTATGTCGCGGACATTGAGCGGCGGCACGACTGCGGCCAACCAAGCAAGGGTGCGAACCTCCACGGTGGACGCATCGAGTGTCATCGGTCGATGCACGGTCACGTTAAGCTTCCGCAACGTGTTCACAATTCCTTCGACGTCCTCATTCAGTTCGTCCAGGTAGCGGTCCTTGATCCGATGGCGGACCCGCGTGCCAGCTTGTGTGCCCGCTGCCGCGGAGGACAGACGCGGAGCAGCGCGATCGTCTGTTCTCTACCCACTGGGATGATCCCGCCTTGGCCGGCTGGTCAGATGCGCTCTACACCATTGCCGGATACGTGCTCTACACCACGAATTCAACCTATCTGACCTGGCAGGTTCGCCGGCGGATGACGTATTTGCCGTCCCTTCGGGATTCCATATACGGCTGCCGGCGTGGTTCAAATTGTATAATTGGAACGTTTGCCACAGTAAGGCTACCGCACGGAATGGCAGCGGGCGGAAGTAAGGCTGATGCGGAGCACCGCTGCCAAGGTTCGAAGTGGACGCCGGTCACTGTAAAAGGGCAAAGTCTCATCCGATTGAAGCGCGGAGCCGGACACAATGTCGTAGGCATGCTCGACGAACACGTCGTCGCGCCGGATGCCATAGCCGAAGAATACCATGACTGGCGAGGACGCCGGTGAATGTCACGGGCGTGAACTGAGAGCATTGGCCGGAGTTGAAGACCTTAAACTTCCTTGGAAACCCGGAAAGTGCGACGCCCTTGCAACTCAGGAGAGCTCGTCCTCGCGGAATGCTCGAAGATGATGTGGACGGATTGGCTCATGCAGGCGGTGTTCGAAGCTCCAGTACATCGGCGAAGATTGTCCAATCGCGGACCCGCCTTTGCCGGCAGAAATCGGTCTCCGCCTGCTGAGCAGCAGCACTCAGCGAGGCGGCATCGACCTTGAATGCTGCCTGGCACGCACGATGCTCGCCGCCGGCATCGTCGCAAACGATCTTCATAAACCGGACGCTAAATGAAGGCATGCCCCCTCTCTTTGTGTGGTTTGCTTATCCACTATTCTGCCATTCGCGCGGGGAGTATTTGATTTGCCTCAAGGAGCATCCCAAGAGGTCTGTCTGATCCTCCGAAGATAGGCCAAGAAAGTCCGCCGTGAACTTTACGAGTTGTCCGCGATAGTCTTGTGAACGACTGCCGCAAGTGCAGGCTTATCGCGGGCTGATTTCTGCCATGCGCCGGCGGCTATGCGCGCAAGCGATCGCTGGGCACCAAGAACCCCGAACTTGCATCGGCGGCCACCTGAAGACGCGATTGCAGAAGCCGCTCATCACGCTTGTCCTAGCCCACGTTTCGATAAGCCCGGTCCAGGACTTCAGCGCCGGAGCTTAAGGTCTATCAGCGCCCGGCAAGGCCACCGAGTGAAAGGCGAAGCATCAATTGACCGTCGGCGTGCACGGAGCAATGGCGAAAAGTTGTCCTAGCCATGGGCGTGGGTTGCACCTCAATTCAACGCGTTGGTCTGTTGCAGAGAACGCGAGGCGCTGGCTGAAGCGCGAGTTCGGAACATGTCGACGAGCGTCTGCGGCTGGTAGCGGTCACGAGCCTCCGATCCCGGACGCGCACAACTTTTTGACAAGCATCAATGCTGCAGCGGCTGCCTCTGATAGAAGTGGTCTTCTAGTAAGGTCAGACGCACGGCGGACCGAAATGCTTGACGCCCATGATGCTTTCTTGCCCGGGTACCCGCTGCCGTTCCTAGGACTGCTACCAGACGCAGCCGCAGCCGCGCGGCGGCCAATGACCGGCCACATGATAAATTGCGCCGACTTGCGACGGCATCTACTTTATCGGCCTGCGGGACGGCCCTGCTATGGGCTCAGAGCGATGCCGCCCATCTAACGGTGTTAAGAAAATGCGCGCGTGAGGGAGGCCCCCCACACACAACCAACACGATGACGCCGGAGGATAAGGAGATGTGTCTCACCAACAAGGGACGTGATATGACAGACGGCCGGACCATTTACCCTGCTCCGGGCCGGATTACTGGAGCTGGAGTCCAGTCTAACTTGTGCAGCACAGCTACAAATATCAACGGCCGAGGCCTTGAGCTGATCCAAATCAATTCGACCAAAGCTCAGATGTCGTTTCGTGGCGCAGATCTAAATATTTCAGTTCGCGAGCGGATCATGTTTCGTCACAACAGCGCATGGCCGATAGCCCTCCGCCGCGGCTGACGCGATCGAGAACGCGGGCCATCCGAACGTTATCGGCTTGGGCCCGTCCGCGCAGAACCCAAGCGATGTGCGCGGTGTTAACAAGGTTATCTGAATTTGTCACCCCGCAGCTATGAACACCGCCCAGCATCTAATGATCTGACATGGGAGCAGCTTGGAAAGGCGCCGCCCTTCGATCAGGATCTGGAGATTGCCGTGATCGAGGGTAATTCAATTCACCGGGTGGTCTTTCCTTGCCGCCGGATCTTCGGCGGATGGATCAACGCGAATACCGGAGAGCAAATCGCTGTGCGGCCGACGCATTGGCGTATCTGGCCCGGATAGCCGTTATTCCAAATGGATTGGCGTGAGTTGGGGTACGGAGTGCCTTTGACGTCCTCTCTTCGGAAACTATCTAGCGTGGATTGATTGAGGGACCCTGACGGCATCTCCGAGCGGACCGAATCCGCGCCGGTGCCTTGCGGTGTCCGTCAAGCATTAGTTTTCTCATTGCTGTCGCGGCCGTTGCCAACGTGCCCATGAGCGACAAATCACAGCCTAGACGGCCGCGTACCATGGCATGATTGAGCTGCGGCACTTCTGCTTGAATGGGTCGCAGATTTTCGGCGAATGTCGTCGCCTTGATCGAGCAGCCGGCAATTCTCCCGCGGCCGACGAAACTAGCGTAACGCGTCACCATCTTTTCTCCGAGACCGTACCTTCCCCGGTCCACGAAGTGGACCGGGCATTTTGTCAGCGGCAAGGATAGCCTCGATAATGTGGAAAGCGTAAATCACCATAACCCAATTAGCTTTGTCGAGAACAGACCGGAGCTCGGGATCAACGGATTTGCGGATCGGATGCAGCGCGCAGTTCGCGCGCGGCAGCGACCATGTTGGCGAGCGCAGGCCGAACCTCCTCCCATTTGCGCGTTTTTAGGCCGCAGTCCGGATTGACCCAGAGCTGAGAATCCTGCAAGCGCGTCCGAGCTAGCACGATCAGCTCCTTCATTTCGTCCGTCTCGGGAACGCGCGGAGAGTGAATGTCGTACACGCCCGGTCCGATTTGATTTGGATATTCGTACCTCCTGAACGCATCCAGCAGCTCCATTTTCGATCGCGACGTCTCGATTGAAATGACATCCGCATCCATTGCAGCGATCGCACCGATGATGTCGTTAAACTCTGAGTAGCACATATGTGTATGGATTTGCGTTTGATCGGTAACGCCCGATGAGCAGATGCGGAAGCAATCTCCGGCCCAATCGAGATATGCCTTCCAGTCCGACCGGCGCAATGGCAATCCTTCGCGAAGTGCAGCTTCGTCGATCTGTATCATCGCCGCACCGGCATTCTCGAGATCGCGGACTTCATCGCGCATCGCGAGCGCAAGCTGACGGCAGACCTCGCTTCTAGGAATATCATCGCGAACAAACGACCAGTTCAGGATCGTCACCGGTCCGGTCAACATCGCCTTCATCGGCTTACTAGTTAGTGATTGCGCGTAGCGCCACCATTCCACGGTGATCGGCTTCGGCCGCACTACATCGCCAAACAGGATCGGGGGCCTAACGCAGCGCGAACCATAGGACTGAACCCATCCATTCCTTGTAAATGCGAAGCCGGCGAGTTGCTCGCTGAAGTACTGCACCATGTCATTACGCTCGAATTCGCCATGAACGAGGACGTCAAGACCGATGTCCTCCTGCCAACGTACGGCGCGGGCTATCTCCTCTTTGAGGAACCTGTCGTATTGCTCCTCGCTCATCGCACCTCGCGCATGCGCCGCGCGAGCATTTCGCACCGCTGTGGTCTGCGGAAACGATCCTATCGTCGTGGTGGGAAAAGCCGGTAGTCCAAAGCGTTCCCTTTGGATCTCGGAACGACGGGCAAACGGGGTGGCGCGCTGGCGCATCGTCTGATCGATCGCCCTCATTCGGACAGCGACGTTGGCATTATGGATCTTCGGCGAGGTCCGGCGGGCAGTCGCAGCGCATTCCGACTCGGCAAGAGCTAGCCCAACATTCTGGTCGCCTGCGAGTACCCGCGCCAGGATCGCAAGCTCACGCATCTTCTGAACCGAGAAAGCAAGCCAGCTCTTGACGTCGGACGCGAGCCCGGTCTCGAGTTCAACATCGACCGGCACGTGAAGCAGCGAGCAGGATGGAGCGAGCTGTACACGGTGCCTGCCAAGCTTCGCAATCGAGGGCTTCAGCCGCTGACGGAGCGACGGCAAGTTCGACCGCCACACATTCCGGCCGTCGATGACACCGAGCGACATGACGAGATCACTTCGGCCGTCAGCAACGATCTGATCCAATAGTTCTGGCGCTCGAACCAAATCGACGTGCAGACCGGAAATTGGCAGGCTCAAGGCAGTATCCAGATTGTCGCCTAGGGCGCCGAAATAGCTCGCAAGCATGATCTTGATAGCGGGTCCCTCCTTTGCGAACCGGTTATAGGCGTGCAGCAACGAATTTCGCGCCGCCTCATCCAGATCAAGGACCAGGCAGGGCTCGTCAAACTGAACCCAACTTGCCCCTCGTTTGGCTAATTCATGCAGAAGGTCGATATAGACGGGTATCAGATCATCGAGGAGAGAGAGGGGCTGGAACGCACTATCGGTACTCTTGCCGAGCTTTAAAAATGTGACCGGCCCGATCAGGACAGGGCGGGTCTGAAAGCCAAGAGCCCTCGCTTCCTCATACTCTTCGACGGGTTTGCGAGAGCACAGTCTGAACGCCTGTCCCCGGTAAAACTCAGGAACCATGTAGTGGTAGTTGGTATCGAACCACTTGGTCATTTCCTGCGCGGGCACGCCAGATCCCCGCGGGCTCTGGGCGCAACTCGCATCCTGCTCGCCGCATTGCGATCCGCGGGCCATGGCGAAGTACGTTTGGAGCGAAACGGATTCTCCGTTCGCGGCGTAGATCTCCGGGATTGCGCCAACCATGACGCTTGTATCGAGCACCTGATCATACAGCGAGAAGTCGTTTGACGGAATGATCGTGACGCCGAGCGATTTTTGACGAGCCCAGTTCGCTGCGCGTAGGCCGAATGCGTCTTCGTGCAACTGCTGTTCACTAATCTTTCCAGCCCAGTAGCTTTCTAGAGCGAGCTTGAGCTCACGCCTTGGGCCGATGCGTGGCGTTCCGAGCGTAGCAACTGGAAGAGAGAGAGGAGACATAGCGTTAACCCCTGTTGGGGACAAAGGCCATGGCGGACGCAGGCAGGAGAAGTCGCGCGTGCGACGGCTGCTTGGCGCACCACCGAGACACCCCGCCCGTGGACCAATATATTGTCGGGGCCGGTCTCCTGGCTTGCTGGTCATCGCTGCTGTCCGGCCTTCCCGAAGCCGTGCAGGCTTCAGCGACATCGTCGGACAGCGGCTCGCCGCTCACAGTTGCGGGGGCAGAGCCGGCATTTGCACCGGCTTCCCTCTTAGCTCCGGATCAATGGGAACCGGAGAACCTCGACGACTTGGATTATCGGCAGGAGAACTCTTCCGTCAACCTCTCAGATTATGTGCAAGCTAATCTGCGACATCCGCTAGCCGAATGACCGTGCATCTCTGTGACTTCACCATCTAGAAACATTCTCTCATCAGAGATGTCATAATCAGACATATCCTTCTCAGATGCCGGATAAGCATCGGAGCTGCCTTGAGGCGGAGCCGCACGCTAAATTGATGAAAGGGACAGAAGCAGCCTGCCGGCGGGAGTACCGACGTTATATCAGAGCGCTTTCAATGCGGCTTTGCGATTTCCAGAGGTTCGCCCAGCACCTCAGCTAGCCAGCTCTTCGCTCAACTAAAGGATCTGCGGCGAATAGGCCAAGGCACGTGGCGAAATTTAGCAACTGGCGAGGGGTTGATTTGCGTGCCACCCAGACTTCAGAGCTGGGATCAAGCCGGCTTGGTGCTTGGCAATCACGCAGCTCGAACGCGGGCGGCACGATAGCGAACCACACAGCTCAATGGCGGCAAACCCACTTCCGTCCACAGGCATCCGGCATCGAGGCGTTCAACTCTTCTGCTAAATATCCGGTGCGGGACATGGATGCACAAGCTGCGGCGGATACGCCAAACAGAAACATCGAAAACATGCAAAGGTCGGAAAGTCGACAAGAGTGACACAAACTCCGTGAAATTTTCCGCCTATTGCCTGGCACGAAGAATGCAGACCCTCGGAATGCCCAGTCTCCTCCTCTGGGCAGGTCCAGCTCAGCCAATTGACGCAGTCGCTGCCGGGGAAGTTAGCTGCGCATGACATAGAGGGGAGCGCCTGCTCGCGCGGGACAGCTAGCGGGTGCATCCCCGTAAACTTCTTGCGATGGCATAGCAGGTTCGAGGTTGCCTGCTTCACAAGATATTTGGATGAAACGCGATAGGCCGAGGGTTATGAAGAGAATGCCTGGAAGACCCGCGCTATGGCTTAGCGTGGTCGGATTTTTAATCTGCCTCGCCTGGCCGGCTGCCATGAGCAATAATATTCGGGCCAGCGACAGTCCCCTTGTCGAACGACTGAAGTCAACTTGGCGAGCGCAAGATGGTGAGACGATAGAACAAATTATCTCCAATGTCTCGAAGGTGGCACAGTTCGTGCCTCAAATGTGGGGCGTTGTTGAACTTGGCCAAAACGACTTTATTTTCGTTTCGTGGACCAGACACCGGGACAACAAATCGGACGAACAGTACGTTATCGCCTGGAAGATCGCCCTCGACGGCACGCTTGAACTTGCGTCGACTTATGCGAAGCCGATGGAATTGGGCTGGCGCGCCCTGGCGCTCTCCCTAATCGCCAGTGAAGTCGCAGATGGCGAAAGGGACGCAAATCTTCGCTTTCTGCATGATCCGGCCAACTTCAACTTTGTGACTACCCCGCAAGGCCGGCTCGGCGATTGACCTTGCCCCCAAGTTTTATCCAGTCCTGAGTT
>NZ_AJQF01000540.1:0-9553 GCF_000261705.1 Bradyrhizobium genomosp. III
ACTTCAAACTGGATTAAGCCCGTGGGGCAAGGTCACGATCTTCTGCGGCAGGGCCGCTGCACTATCATTGAACCAGTTGGAGTGGACTACTTACCGAAGCGGAATGATAAACCGGCCGAGAAGGGTGGCGTGTGGCGCGTTCTGCTCTTGGTGAATTGTAGTATCCAAGGACCACGTTATTTTACACACAACGGGGTCATCACTTTCGAGAAGAGAGAAGGACAGGATTGGGAGCCACAATCCTCCTTTGCCAAACGCATCGCGAAATTTCCCCCTGGCTCCTGGTTCCAACGCACCGAGCCAAAAGAAGAGGAAGACTTAGGAGAGCCAAGGCCTGAGTAAACCGCCGCAGAGCAACATCTTGCCGCAGTGGCGGAGCGCCTCGAACCTATTGCAAGACATACGCGCTCTACACTTGCTTTGTTTTAGCATCCGCAACGGTCCGGGTGCCTTTCTCGCAGCAGTCCGTCCCGTCGCAAGAAGGTCGGGCCGCGCGATTCCGTTTGTTCCGCCTAGTGTCAGCGGCGCGCACGAGCTTGCGAGATGTGGTTTTCCCGCCTTCACTCCACCCGGTGTGAGGACATCAGTTTGCGTAGCAACGTCGAAGGCACCAGGAAATGAGTGCTGAGACGAAGCCGGCGAGGAAGTTACCGGAAACCGTTCACCGGTAGCAACCCAGCATACCGCTGGGCGCTTGCGCATTTCGGAGCGTGCAGACCGGGAAGCTCAGAGCCGTACGCAAGAACGTCGAGGACCAGACTGGCTCGGCCCTAGCTTATCTGGCACCCATTCGTCTGCACGTCATAGATCCGGATTTCGAAGCATGGAAAACACTTCTATAACTGTGCTCCACCTGCCCTGGTCGACATCAACGATCATCCTGCCGGGCGGAAAAGGCATCGGATTTGCGCGGTTTGCTCGCGCAAGGAGCTAAGTTATGCGCGGGCGTCTACGCTGAACTCCATTGCGTCTTCTTCTAAATCGGTCAGAGCGAGCCAGACAAGATTTTTCACATCTTTTCGTGTGAAATGCGAAATTTCATCGCAGAACCGTCGGCAGCGGCAAGATTGCCGCTGGGAGCCGTGGCCGACCAGAACAAGGTTGCTCCTCAACGCCTGACTCCACCGCGAGCGCCGGCGCTTCATAGTCGGTCTCCTTTTTTGCAAAACACAACATTCCGGGGTTCGGGTTTGTTCAGCATCGCCCGTTCGGCCCGCCCGCGAGGATTTCCCCCTCAGGTGGAGGGTACAGCGCGGTCCTAGTGAGAGAGCCGATGCTCGAAGAATACCGCCGCCCGCCCCGAAGAAATCACTTGATCCTTACGCAGCGTCAGGCCGTAGGTTCGCGTTCCGGCGAAGCGCTCATAGAGCGCTCGGAAATGCCGGCGGAATAACGCACATAATGCTGTCAAGCAGCCGAATGTATCGGCACCGTATCGTGCGTGAAACGTGGATCAGGAGCGAAAGGTTATTGTCGGTGAACCGCGGAATTATGTTCGCATTGCTCGCTCTCGTCACATCTCCGGTCTGCGCCGCGACGCTCAGCGGTGCTCCGCGCATCCTCGACGGCAATACGATCGAGATCGAGAAAACCAACGTTCGGCTCTCAGGCATCGAAGCTCCTGAGACGGACCAGATTTGTCTCGACACCAACGGTCGCAAATGGGCCTGCGGCGTAGCTGCTCGCGACGAGCTTATCAAGCATTCAAATGGGCGAACCTGGGATTGTCACACCCAGAGAGTCGATGAGTACAGACGAGCCCTCGGTAACTGCTTCATCGAAGGCGAGAATGTGAATGTCTGGATGGTACGCTCGGGCTGGGCACTATCGGCTGCTGCATCTCACGCTGTCTATGAGTTGTCGGCAAGCACAGCCCATGCCGGACTGTGGTCGGGAGCGTTCATCGCTCCGTGGGACTGGCCTCGCCGCAATAAGGGCACGATGATCATCGGCGCGTGGTCGGTTCCGATCGACGCGCAGGAAGTACTGCTCGGATCAGTCCTGCTGTCGGAACCACCGTCCCCCGAGTGCCTGATAAAAGGCACTGTCGAGCGCAGCGGCGAGCGGATTTATCACCTGCCAGGGCAAGCCAGCTACGAACTAATCGATATGACGAAGAAGCGCAGCGAACGCTGGCTTTGTAGCGAAGCGGAAGCCGAAGCCACCGGGTGGCGTAAGGCCGTGCGATGAGGCGACACATGCATGCAGCCAATTCTCCAAATATGAACCATTTAACCAGCACTGCGCGTTCGCGCCGTTCGCTGTTGTTGTTTGCTGCTTCGACAGTTTTCCTACGATTCGGCAATAAAATTGCCGATGCAAGGGAAGCAAAAGGCACGCCCAAGCCAGATAACCTGCTGTCGCCAGATGCTGCCCTGAAGCGGCTGCTGATGGGAAACGATCGTTATGTCCAGGGTACATCGCGAGCCGACGATTTCAGGCGCGAGCGTTCGGCTTTGGTCGAAGGCCAAAATCCATATGCGGCGGTTTTGAGCTGCGCCGACTCTCGCGTGGCGCCCGAACTTGTGTTCGACAGCGGGCTCGGTGATCTGTTTGTCTGCCGCGTCGCCGGCAACTTCGCTAATGATGATACGCTCGCCAGTATGGAATATGCGGTCGCAGTACTGAACACGCCGCTAATCCTCGTACTAGGCCACGATCATTGCGGCGCGATAGACGCTACGATCAAGTCGCTCCATCAAGATAAGCCGCCGCCAGGGCACATTTCATCCCTGGTGACCGCACTTGCTCCCGCGGTGAACGCATCTCTAGGGCAAGCCGGCGATATATCCGCCCACGCAACCCGAAAAAATGTGATCGACAATGTGAACAAACTCAGATCGACGGGCCCGATTCTGACGGCTGCAGTTGAGCAGAACCGGCTGAAAGTCGTCGGAGGCCTGTATCGGATCGGCACCGGTAAGGTCGATATTGTCAGCTGACGCTAGCACATTCACACCCGAGGCGAATCATCTGCCGTGTGATACGGCCCTTCCGTTCCGCTGTTTGGTCCACCGTCTGCGACAAATGCCCCGGATACCATCCGCTCCATAATAATGATCACTTCGGGAAGTCCTTCGGTATGCGTGGCGTCTTGATTCTCCTCATGTTCTACCTACTCATGTTAGCAACACGCGGCGAGCATCAAGAAACGCACCTAACGCGTCCGACAGCGTTCATGCCTCCATATTGAGTTGCAAACCCAATAGCGTGGTTCCGGTAGCAGATAGCGATGAAGCGCATTGCCTGGCTGTGAACTCCAGAGCCGGCGACGATCCTGAGATCTTCTAGCTCCGATCGAGCACGCCATGAATGGTGTTGCTTTATCACCAAGCTCAGCCAGGGCTGCAGATCACATAGAACAACCAGCAGGACTGCCATCATTCGTTATGATAGTCTCGTTCGCCGCCAAGGACCCGGCCCGCAATGATAAGGCCGTTGAAAGCATGGTTGTTTTCACCACGATCTCGCATGCGCTGCCTGATATTGCACACAGTCGCGCGACCCGCCCGCTTTGGACAATTTACTATCCGTCCTCCATAACGAGTTCGACACGAGACGAAACTGGCAGCTCGCAAATTGCATAGCGTGTACGCGAAACCCATCAGGTTGTTAGTCGCTGCGGACACAGTAAGTTGTGCCAGATTTGTCCGCCCAGGCGAATACCAGAACAATGATTCAAATGTTGCGCAGCGCGTCTGCCAGCCAGAAATCATCTAACAACCGATAGATTTGGCAAGCAAGCTCTTCAACCACGGCGTCGCTCAGTAGGAAACAGAAGACTAGCTTCAGAACGTGGATCCCTCATCAGTCGTAACGCTCGTGGCGCAGGCATGCTGCGCGAATTTGGCAAGCTCGGCCAAAATCTCAGCATTGGAAAACCGCCGAAGAGGGAGGCGCCGGCGGCTGCAAAAGAGGTCGACAGGTCAGAATTCTGCCCGAATTTCTTGCGTCCTGTAGGACAGAAGGTAGACGGCTCGTGTGCTGCAACGAGCCTCCTAAGCTCCCCGGGGCCTCTTCGAAGCGCGCCTTGTCTTTGCTTGCATGAGCCGGGTACTCTTGCAGCGCCTCGAACAGATTTGATCGCGTAATTCAGCGTCTTGAGCTCCGTGCGTTTGCTGAACACCAGCTGTCTGGAGGTCCGCTTCTAACCAGGCGCTCCCCGCAGTCGCACGAACAGCTATTGGGCTGTTGGTAGCATCGGGAGATCGGAGCGGGTCTTAATTTTGGCACTAACGTTGAATCTGGCCGGTCGGCGATCGAGGTCCGCTTCTGTCGGTTTGCTTGCGGCTTGTTGAGTCAATGACATTGGCGGAAAGTATACACGAAGACACGAGCATGTGTGGCACGGCGCGGCGGAATGATCTCGCGAGATTCGGACAAGGCCGGCAGACATGCTTAATGGCACGCCGATTGCTGAGACGATGGAAAACTAAGTCGCAGGCTTGAGCGCCCTCCCGAGCATAGCTCAGGAACTCCACACTTGGCTCGACCCGGCTTGTCCGACGTATGAGCACACGTCCATGGAGAAGACATGACATCGCATGCCCCCCCGACCAGCCGCCGGAGATCCAGCCCGGCAACCACGGGCCGATGTCGCGCCGCCGTCTACCGGCTGTTTTGCCGGCCAGCCTCCATGCAACGGCAACAGCTACATCTCAGTCTGGCTTCCCGGCCCTTAAATTGGGAAGCTACCGTGCGCAATCTCATGCAAGCGATATCAACTGCGACAGCTCTGAGAATGTCCTCCAGCCGGTATCGTATCACCCAGCTTCGCCCCGTGCGCAGTCAATGGCTGACGCACGACCATGGTCGGCACAAGACGCGGAGGACGATCTATGAACGCTTCACCCGAAAAGCAATGTCCTGTATCCCACACCGCGGCTGCGACCTGGGATAATCTGTCGCCGCTACTTGTCGAGATCCGTGCGCGTCGCAACGAGTTTGGCCCCGCGCAGGAAATTCCAAAAGAGATCATCGACGGCTTCAGGCGCATCGGTATCTATCGGGCTATGGTCGCGAAGCGATTCGGCGGCGAGGAGCGAACACCAGCCGAATTTTGCCGCCAGATCGAGCGCATCTCCGAGGCCGACGGATCCGCCGGTTGGGTCGCCAGCTTCGGGGATGGAGCTCGCTACCTCGCTGCTCTTCCGGACGACACGCTTCGAAAAGTGTACGCCAATGGACCTGACGTCGTATTGGCGGGTGCGCTCTTCCCGCTCCAGCCCGCCAGGCGATGCGCCGGCGGATTTGTCGTGAACGGCGTGTGGCCATTCGCTAGCGGCTCGCCCGGGGCGGATTTGATAGGAGTTGGTATAAAACTGGAAGACGATCCGGCCGGAGACCTCCCGCGTGTAGCGGTGATTCCGGCAGAGAAGGTGACAATCCGGCCCAATTGGGACGTCATCGGACTACGAGGCACCGGAAGCCACGACGTTGTCGTCAGCGACGTCATTGTGCCAGAGCAATGGACCTTGATCCGCGGCGGTCCGGCAACACTTGATGGGCCGATCTATCGTTATCCGTCCGTCGCTTTCGCTGCGCAAGCGCATGCGATCGTCGGCATCGGGATTGCGCGAGCCGCAATAGACGAGGTGATCGCCATGGCCGGAAGCCGCGCCTCGATCACTGGAGCGCCCGTGATGGCTCAGCGCGGCTATGTCCAACTTGAAATCGCCAAAGCCGAATCCATGCTACGTTCCGCTCGTTCCTTCTTTTACGAGGCCACGGAAGAGCTGTGGAAGCAAGCGCTCACGGGCGAGGTAAATCTGAGCACCACGATGCAAGTGCGGCTCGCCGCGACGAACGCCGCGCGGCAGGGCGCTGAGGTCTGCAGGATCTCGAGCGGTCTTGCTGGAACTGAGGCGCTCTATACCAGCAGCAATCTAGCACGCGCCATGTGCGACAGCTTCGTGGTTGCCCAGCACGCAGCTTTAAACGAGGGAACGCTTCAGAGTGCTGGCCTCGCCCTGCTCGGAACTGCAATACAGCCCGGCTTTCCATGAAGTAAGGGGATCAGGCGCGGGCAACAGGCCACGCGAATGGATTACCGGACCGGCGTCATGATGTGGTCTGCTGCTGAGGACGTGGCGACCTTGTTTCAATGTGAACAAAGACACTACTGGGCTCTCCCTCCTTCAAAACGAAACCTCGTATCCTGGACCATTCGTTCGTCATCCAAACACGGCGATGTTTTTTGAGCCTCTACGCCCCTGCCCGATCATTGACGTGCCGAGCGGGATCTACCTGAATTTCTGCGCAACGGCTCGCGGTTCAACCGACGAACTTTCCAAATCACCGAGCGACGGGGCTCGACTCTCGCGGGCTGTGCCGCCTGGGCGCACGGTGCAGCACTGCACGGCGCAATATCCTGGCACTCGACCTTGCCGCTTATCGATGCGGCACGCCGACACTGGCAAGGGCAGTACGACATTGATGTGAAGCGTACCGTGCACCTCCATCGGAATGATGGATCAATCTGGCTCTTGGCCGCTGCTGGCGGATCGGCATCGACGGCGCGGAAGAGACGCCGGCCGCATGAGATCGCGCATCGCCTAACCGGCCATCTTCCGGCTGAAGAGACCCATGTCAGCCCTCCAATACAGCCAGCCCTCTGCCGTTGGGATGGAGTGACATTAGCAAGCTAGACCCGGTTTGGGGCGCGCCGACGAGGCCGCGCGATGGATTGGCGTGATCGGCAGTAGATCCTGGCGACTGCCGGTAGAGCGGAACCGACGAAGCGGCGTCATGAATGTGCGAACGCCTTGCTGCTACATCGGCTGTCCGATCGCCACGGCAGCGCCACGGCGCCACGGCCTTAGCTCCTCAGGATCGGATGGACCCGCTGACTGCCATGGCGCTGGCCGCACCCTACGGACCGGCTGGCGCTCACGCCGGCCCGAAACCGCACACCAATCGGGCTAACGATAGCCGCCCGCCTTGACGATCACCGTTGTGCGGGTGCGGCCATCACAGAGTCCGTTGATCAGGCGCGGCATGAATGAGACGCTAGATATGAGTAGCTGCTAGACACGCGTATTCCTGAGCAATACATCACCTTCCACTGCGCGCGGATAGTGAGCCGCCACTTCAAATGATGGCAATAAGCTAAGAATGGCTTGCAGGCTCAACTGCCCTTCGTAGAGCTCGCGATCACTATATTCGGTGTAGATAAAGCGCGTGTTGCTCAAGGTCCGCATACCGCCGGCGATAACGTCGGCTTCGGCTCCCTGAACGTCCATCCAGATGAAATCGACTCCGTCCAATTTGGCTTCGCTGCACCAGTCGTCAAGCCGCCGTGTTTCAACCGAGACAGGCCGATCAAACCGGACCCAATCATACTCGGTAAGATGATTCTTTGGGCGGCGTATTGAACCGGACAGGTCCCAATCTTTCGCATCCCCATCTGCATTACTCGGATGGAAGTCGATCGTCCCGTTTCGGTCACTGATGGCAATTTCTAGCAGCTTCACCTTATTGAGGGATGGACCGAGCTTCTTCTTGAAGCGCGCGATCGCTCGGGGGTCCGGCTCAAAGCAGTAAAGCTCGGGTTGCGGGCACAGCTCGAGGAACTTTTGCGTATCAGTCCCATCATTGCAGCCAATATCCAGGATGACCGGATTCGGCTTCTGCAGAAGTGAGACGATGTGCTGATGTACTTCTACGGACGACACAGATGCTCTTCCATGGTGCGCGGAGATCGGATGAATTTTGACTTGGAAGTCGATCACACGCCGGAAGCAGCTGCACAACGTATATCAAGGTATATTGCTCTTAAATCCGCCAATCCCTTCGATCCTCGACAGCTGTTTGGATGCCATCGACATCAAAAGGAGGGAGTCTATCGAGCACCTCGCGATGCAATTCTCGACCCTATCGCCGGAAAATGCGGCCTCAGTGAGTCAGATCGCCGTCTTGGCTTTTTGCCAGCCGAAAGAACGCCTTGGTTCAAGCGCCACCTGCCGGATATGATTTATGGCACGTGCCGAGCAGAGTGGCCCCTCGTGCATAGCAACAGCCCCTCATCTCGATGACAATTGCGCAAAAATGCGCGCTCTCGGCTCATGGCCGCCATCTCAGATAGTAGCTCCCGGCACTCTCTTCCTCGGAAACGCAGGCGAGGAACGCAACCGTGAAAGCACAGCGGTACGCGATGTCCGGCGCAATCAAGCTTTCGCGGCGCGCGCAAATTTCTTCAAGTGCTGCCGGCACGATGACCAGGGTGAAGTCAGTAGGGTTTGAGCACCGCCGCTGGACACCGTTTGTGGACCGCACGCTTTGCCCGCCACAGCTGCTAGATGGTGCCGTCAGGCAATCATGTGCAATGCCAGCACCGCCGCCAACACGCGAGGCCTTTCGACCTGTTCAACGACCACCGGAGCAACGTCGAAGTCTTCCCGGGATCAATGCAGTATTCGAAGAAACGCAATGTCATTTTCACGACAGCCGGGCGGGCTGGTGCACCTCTGCGCGTTTGCTTCTGGACAACACAATCGCAGCCGCTGAATGCTTCAGCAGTACTGGAAGGGCAGATCGCTTAGCGCATTTCTGGCCTGACTCTTGCTACGGGCTGCTTGTCACATTGTGCCTAACTTCAACTTGTTCACACGCTCAGGAGACCTCTATGAAATTCCGTCCGCTTCACGACCGCGTCGTGGTCAAGCGCATCGACGCAGAAGAGAAGACCGCCGGCGGCATCATCATCCCCGACACTGCCAAGGAAAAGCCATCGCAGGGCGAAGTCGTTGCAGTTGGCCCGGGAGGCCGCGATGATAGCGGCAAGCTAATTCCGATCGACATCGAAGTCGGTGATCGCGTGCTGTTTGGCAAGTGGTCCGGCACCGAGGTCAAGATCGATGGGCAAGACCTGTTGATTATGAAGGAGAGCGACGTGATGGGTGTTCTCACCGATGTCTTCTCCAAGAAGAAAGCCGCCTAATTCACAGCTCGCAGCTCACCCCTCCTGAGGAGAGCCCATCGGGCGCGCCAAAGGATGAATTAATAGGGACTGAAGGAATTTTGTATGTCAGCCAAAGAAGTGAAGTTCGGAGTAGACGCGCGGGACCGTATGCTGCGCGGTGTCGACATTCTCGCCAACGCCGTGCAGGTCACGCTCGGTCCAAAAGGCCGCAACGTCGTGCTCGACAAGTCGTTCGGCGCACCTCGAATTACCAAGGACGGCGTTGCAGTCGCCAAGGAGATCGAGCTCGACGACAAGTTCGAGAACATGGGTGCCCAGATGGTGCGTGAGGTCGCTTCGAAGGCTGCGGATGCTGCTGGCGACGGTACCACCACCGCGACCGTCCTGGCCGCTGCGATTGTGCGAGAAGGCGCCAAGTCGGTTGCCGCCGGCATGAACCCGATGGACCTCAAGCGCGGTATCGACCTTGCGGTCGAGGCTGTGGTTGCGGACCTTCAGAAGAACTCCAAGAAGGTCACCTCGAATGAGGAGATCGCCCAGGTCGGCGCAATTTCGGCTAACGGCGACCAGGAGATCGGCAAATTCCTCGCCGACGCGGTGAAGAAGGTCGGCAACGAGGGTGTCATCACCGTC
>NZ_AJQF01000541.1:0-7494 GCF_000261705.1 Bradyrhizobium genomosp. III
TCAATCAAGTGCTTGGAGGCTTGTTCACGGACAACTGGTGAGGATCAGAACAATCGAGCCATGGAACCTGACAGGCACTCCAAATCCAGCGTTGACCAGCCCGACGAGAAGCTTCGCGGCCGAGCGAGGCCCTGACCCTACGCGTCGGCATAGCAATCGTGGACCGGTTCATCATATCGTTTTACAGCTTAAGGGAGATGCAGTGAATCGTGAGGGGCTCTATTCTTCGATGTCCGCCGGATAAATTTGGAAATGCGGCAAATGATGATCGAGGACGATAAGGGGATTCGCCCCGGCATCGAAACGATGCGCGGGTTGCCTGCATTTTATGATGGTGCAGTCGTGACGACATCGTCGCTCACGAATGTAAGTCTATGTGTCGATCTGGACGCGGCGAAGCAGTTGGATCGATTACAGCCGATGATCGAACCGATAAACTACACGACGCTTTGGCAGCTGCAACCTGTGTCAAACAGTTGAAGTTCGATGCGGTTTCTCCTTTTCGCCCGATGAAGTAGTCTACGAAAATCGAGCGATGCAGTTCGTAGCGCATATTTAAGCTATCTAATGCGGAACGAACGCCGCATAAACTTCATCGGCTCCACTAGGGTTGGCGCGATTATCGCCGCCGCTTCGGCCAAATATCTCAAACCATATATGTTGGAGCTTTGGGCTCGACGCCGTTGATTGTGCTCAACGACGCGGGCGAAAAAAATGACAAGGCTGGCGCGAGCGCCAAGCAAAGGAGACAGGCGAGGGGTGTGGCCCTGCGAAGTGCACACCGCAGTTTTCCTTATTCGCGCGGGAGGGCCACTGGCGTGGAGCGTCGGTCGAGATAGCCACCAGGGAACGCAGTCAGGGGAAGGATTGGCGTATATGGATGCCATAACGCGAGCCCAACCAGCCGCGCGTCAAGCCGTACGATCAGTTTGCGGGCGATCATGTTAGCTATCGCCTCATCAATCTCGCCCTGCATTACATTCGCCGCGCCCGGCCGATCGCACAGGCGAGTTTCAGGCGAGCCTTCGTCCGCGGCCAGAAGAATTTCTCGCTCGAGGCCTCTGACGCGGTGTTCGCGCTCGATTGCTATGGCTCGCGTGTCCTCGACTATGATTTCGTCGCCGTTGTCCTGCATCGACAGCATAGAGAAAGTCGGCCCCCTCCAGGCTTTCAGCCAGGCATCGATGCCCTTGGCGACGGCATTTAGCCCCGGGCGGTTTTCGTCGCGCGGTGTGAAATGGCCGCCGACATCGTGGTCTTCGCTGTCTTCGAAGTAGTATACCTGTTCCGAGAGATCGCGCTCCGACAGCGGATACACGTAGCGATAGGGGGCGGCCGGGAGCAGCTTCAGTCCATGTTTCTCAGCTGTGTAATGATAGGGGCTGTAGCGCTGGTATCGCAAGCGTACCGCAGGTCCCGGCTGCAGATGATGCAGCAACGGCAACCAAGAGGCCATTTCCGCATACCATGCATCACACTCGCCGGGAAAGCCCCACAATAAACTCCAACTGACCCGCACGCCGTACTGACGGCACCACTTCAACAGCTGAACATTGTGCGCTGAGGTCGTTCCTTTGCGCATCAGCTTCAAAACACGAGTATCCAGGCTCTCAATACCCGGTTGAATCCAGCGGACGCCGGCGGCAGCCAGCTTTTCCACTTCGTGGCGCTTCAGGTTGGCTTTGACCTCAAAGAAGATCGCGAGCTTCTCGGGTAGCGCGGTGAGGTGAGGGAGCGCCTTTTCAAGGTAGTCAATGGCCATAATATTGTCTACAGCTTCGATGCGCGACGAGCCGTAGCGCGCCGACATCTCAATCATCTCCGCTGCGGCCTGCCCCGCGGGCTTCTGGCGGTAGGTCATCGATCCGCCGTTCAGCCCGCAAAACAGGCAATGACTGCGCTCGCCCCACCAGCAGCCGCGAGAGAACTCCATCGGCAGCCCAGCATGGATGCGGTCGGCGTAGAGCGACGCCTCAACCTCCGCAAAATAGTCCGAGAAATCCGGCAGCGGCAGGTCACGCATGTTCTCGATCACGGCGCGGGGCACTAAGTCGCGCGTCGACGCCGCGGGATAGCCGGCCTCGCGATGCGTCGGGCCGAAAACGCCAAATGGCAGGTCAGCAGGCGGGATGTCTCTGCCGCGATTTAGGATGTCCCAACACAGCGGGCCGATCAGTGCGTCGGCCTCGCCCGACACGACATAGTCGACCCATGGGAAACGCGCGTGAGTGCTGCGCCCCATTACCGACTCGCAGTTCGCTCCACCCATGAGGGTGACAAGATCAAGTGAGCGCTCGCTCAGCCGGCGCAGCAACGCGAGCGAGGGGACATGCTGGGTGAAGGTCGAGCTGCACCCGACCATAGCCGGCCGCTTCGCCAATATCTTGTCAGCCGTCCAGTCGATAAACCCGCCGATGAGCGAGCGCAGCCTAAGGAAATTCGCGCGACGCTCGGCCATACCTTTGCCTGCGTGTATCGGGTTGCGCTCGAAATAGAGGTCGAGGAAGGCGTTTTGTTCGGGTTCGAAGCCGGGAAAAGCAATGCCCGCGAACAGCCAATCAACCAGTGCCTCCTCTGGCGGGCAATTCTCAAGAGGTCCATAGTCGGCGATGCCTATGTATTCTAGAAACCAGATGTTGGCATATGCTATGGTGGATTGCAGTCCAGCCTGGGTCAGCGCTGATTTCAGCAGACCAAGCGCCAGTGACGGCCTTTCGACTGCCGACACAGGCATGTTGACTAGGACGATTGGCACAGCGATACTCATAATCATTCCACGTTATTCATGATGTGCGCACAGGTGCGTTCGCCATGCCATAGTCTCATGCGCCGGACGGCAAAGTGAATTCTGCGCGACTCCTGACCGGAGCCGTGAACATGAAGTCGCTAATTCGGCTAGTGGGCAGCCCGCTTCGAGCCACGATTTCCGCGTCACGTTCGTTGCCCGGCGACTGGACGGCATGAGCAAGCAGAGAGTGCTGGAGCCGAACGGGGAATAATTGCCTGCACGCGGCTCCGCTCTGGTATTTAGCGGCGCCACCCTCGAGTGAGACGCGCTGTTTTTCATCATTGATGAACGGACTGACGTCGTCATTCACATGGACCTATCAAAGTTTCAGGCGCGTCGTCGTCCGCTAGCAGGGATCACCGCCAGTGCAAGTTGCAGTGGCGCGCCACGAAAAGCCACGACCTCTCCGGAACCAGCGGCACCGTCGTCTGGCAGAACCATTTGATTGACCACTGGGCGGGGCAAGCCATTCTCGACTTAACCGCGTGCGTCCCAGTCGTGCACCGCTGATGCCCGAAATGAGGGCTTGGCTCGAAGCCGCAAGCGCGGAACCCCGCTGGTCTTCTTTTGTCACGCCGGTTGTGCACGCCACGAAGCCAGGGACCGTGGATGCGGAGCGGCATGTCATCGCGCTCAGCACTGCTGGATGGTGGGATGCTGCTGTCGCTTGAGGCTAAGTAGTGCCTCAATGCGAATCGGCACAATCTGCACCCGTATGGGAGGACGCGTGTTTGACTCCTTCGATGCGCCTCGTCGTCCAGTCACCGGTCTGCCAGATGAAGCAGTCGTCGAGGTCTTCTTCGATCAGCCCGGTCATGTACAACTGATCGAGCAAGTCGGCGACCCCAAGGAGGGTTGTTCCGTCAGCTGCGACCCGAATAACCAGCTCCGACATTGTGCAGTTGCCGTCCGCGATCAAAGGGCCAACGGAAATCGGGGCGATGTCGTCGAGCACGCGGTGTTCCATGTTGCGTGAGCGAAGATGAAAGCACCGGTTCCCTGCCTTATATTGCAGGTCCCTGCGGAAGCGGATCGGCAGGTCATGGGCTGGGCTCTCGAGCATATACTGTTCGATCATGCTCTGCAGCCCGCCCCGGAAACCGTCAGGCGTGCTGAAGAAGCGTTCACCCAGAATGCGGGTACCCGAGAGGCCAGCGATCGCTACCCGGCACCGGCGTCACCAGTCGTAAACGCCCCTGCCGCATATTTACGAGGAAGCCGGAAACGCAGGCGATCGTCGTGTGATTGCGTTCCAGAAAGGCGATTGCACCGTCCTTGTTAGCGCCCCTGCGCTTCTCCTTCCGCTCGCGCGCGCGCCCGACCATGGCCTTTGCTGTCTGCGCCTCCTTGCCCTGCAGGATGAGTTCGACTCCTAGCAACTCCTCAGGCGAAAAGGCCGTGTGAATCTGATTAAGATGGGCCCTGCTCAGCACGGAGAAACGATTCGTCGTCGTGCGATATAGATTGAAGAGCCCGAGCACGTGCCTGGTGAGTGCCGGATCCTTGAGTGGGGCTGCGGTTGTTGTTTGCGGTAACGCGCCCGTAATCTGATAGTAGTCGAACAGAAAGCGATCGTAGTGTGGGTTGTCCATAGGATCTGTGGCCCAGTAGCAGAAGCCCGTGCGGACTGCAGAACCAAACATTTCGCTCGCGACACCAACCACGCCCCGCCAAAGCGCTGCATGCTCTTTGCTATGTCGTAATAGCCTGTAAAGCGATCGGCCGAGAGGCCACAGAACCAACAACCGACGCTGCAGCCTTCGCTTAGCTCGAAAGCGATTATGGGGTGCGTGAGCGACGCCGCCGACACGCCCAATTGGTCATTGCAGCGCCGGATTTGCCGCTCGCGCCAAGCATGAAAGCGAGGATTGATCGTCGACATCTCGCCTTCGTCGCGCAAGAGGTCGCGATGACGCATCATCTCGCGGAGATACTCATCCCACATCACAGCCAGCGGCCACGGCGCAGACTCCGGCTTGAAGCGGTATTGTTGGTAGCCACCGCGCCAGAGCGGCAGCACCTCCATTGGATCCACATTGATGCCGTACCGCTCTGTTACCGCTCGAGGGGTGGCGATTGCCTCCGCAAGCGCCCTGCGGAACTCCTCGTCACCGACTAACCGCTCCATGAAGCGTTTGAGATGCGATAGCGTGCGCAGTTGCTCCGGGGTACGCCGGTCAAAAATCTGTCGGTAGTGCTCGGCGGCAGCGTGTGTCATTGACGAAGCTTACTTCATGTTTTCATCGCACTTCATCGCACTTCATCGCCTCCTCGAGCAACCACCCGATGCGGTCAGAGCGAAGGCATGTCAGACCTCGGCCACGACCGCTACAATAACAACCACAACAACTGCAACGGGCTCAACTGCTGTGGCGTGGTCAGAGGCCGCTTCCGCGGCTTGCGCGCCGCTCGTGGCCACCTCTGCAAGGGCCTGAACAGCGCCGGTCGAGATCGTATCACTCGAATTAAAAGTGCCACCGGCGAGCGGTTTAGTCGTCAACTTCTGTCGAGCTCGAATGCAACTTTTAGCTTCATCAGGTGTGAAGCTGTAGCCGAGGCTCTTTCCGATCGCGACAATCGATGCAAGGCCGGTAGCAATTGGTTTTACGCGTTCAAGCAGACCACCGTCGTTCCCCAGATCGTTGACGAATCGCTCTACGTCAGTTCGCGACACAGCCAGTCTCCGTGCCTTTGCTCAAAGTCGCCAAATCATCCATCTCGGGCTCACAAGCGATTGGTGCCGACGCCGTTAACAGGGCAAGAGGCGTGCCGAATTGAAGATTGCTGATTTTTCGTTTTTCTGACCCTGCGTATCGTCCACTTGGTGACACTTTGTTGCCGAACTGACAATCGGCCCGCTACGCGGGACGAGGTTTTCGTTGACAGTATCCAAACGGAGCAGGTTCTTCACGGCTGCGCCACAACGACGGAGGCAATCCGTCGAACAATACAAAATAGTCAAGAGAGCCTGGGGGCGCTGTCCAAGCGTTATGGATCAATCCGAAGACCGTCGCAAAATGGAAGAAGCGCGGTTCGGTGGCCGATCTTCCGACCGGCCCGAGAGAGCCAAAATCCACCAGTTTGTCGCTTGAGAAGGAGGCCATCATCGTCGCCTTTTGCAAGCATGCGCTGCTGCCGCTGGATGACTATGACTGCCTTTATGCTCTCCAGGCGACAATCCCGCATCTGACACGCTCATCGCTTTATCGCTGTCTTCAGCGCCATGGCATCTCACGGCTTCCGACGTGGAGGATGGCAAGGGCGTAAGGCGCAAGTTCAAAAGCTATCTCGGATACTTCCACATCGACATCGCCGAGGTTCGCACCGCGATGGGAGGGCTTTATCTCTTCGTCGCAATCGATCGAACCTCGAAGTGCGCCTTCACCGAGTTGCACGAAAAGCCACGAGTGTCACAGCCGACTTCTTGCGGAACTTGATCAAGGCAGTCCCTTACAAGATCCACACCGTTCTGACGGACAACGGCACCCACTCACCGACCCAAGCGGTGGGAGTTGGACTGTGGCCGATATCAAAGCCATGATCGAACGAAAGCAACCATTTTGGGCTCATGCCTTCGAGGTGGCCTGCGCCCGCAATGATATCGATCGTTGCCTGACCAAGCCTAAGCATCCCTGGACCAACGGCCAGGTCGAGCGGATGAACCGCACCATCAAGGAGGCCACAGTCAAGCGCTTCCACTACGACACGCATGACGAGTTGCGCAGCCACCTCGCCGACTTCGTCCGCGCCTACAACTTCGCTCGCCGGCTGAAGACCCTGAAGGGCCTCACGCCCTACGAATACATCTGCAAATGCTGGACTTCCCAGCCAGAACGATTCAAACTTAATCCGCTCCAGCAAATGCCGGGACTAAACACCTAGTTTGGAAACGCAGTCGCTGTTGGAGCTTGCATACGGACGGCGCGGGCCGCTCGCCGTCGAAGGAGAGCGGCAATCGCCGTTCTTGAACCGGGCCCGTTTCTTGAGCCGCTGGTTGGCTGCTTTCGGGCAACGCTCCCTGTTGCTGATCGCGCTGCTGCTCCTCTGGTAGGCAGCTTCCAGGTTTGGTTTGGTAGATCCGGTCTTCCTGCCACCGTTCACGGAGGTCATCGTACGCTTGCGCAAACCGGCGATCATTCACTACTCTTGAGCACAGCCAGCGAATTCACACGGCGCTTTGCGCCATCAGCAATCGATATGGCCATCTTCTCCGGAAATCCTTTTGGAAGCGCATTCAGCACCTGATCTATGGCCTTTGCGGCTGTATCGCCGAGCTGCTGGATGACAACCTTGACTGTTTTGTCGGGTAGACCGCAGCTTTTCGCAGTCTGCACGAAATGTCGGCCGAGAACCGTGTGGACGATGTAATGCCGGTTGCTGCCGATCGCCATGGCCAGCTTCATTTGGTTTTGGCTGATCTGTCCAGCGTCCAAGCTCGGTTGGGTCGAAATGATGTCGTAAAGCGGTGCAAGATGAAAACGACCGCCCGGCGCCAAATGAATGCTAAAATTCTTCGCGTGGCCATCGGTGGCGGCAAGCAGCCAGAACACGATCTGCGCCTTGAAGAAAATGGCCTGGTCGTCCTCAGGCGTATCGCTGCCCTTGAGGAAATCCGAGATTTTGCGGATGCCGGGTCCGCCATCGGATTCATACTTTCGCGCGGGTGGAACGGACAGCGCCTGGCAGCAGTCTTCCTGCGGCAGGCC
>NZ_AJQF01000542.1:0-1298 GCF_000261705.1 Bradyrhizobium genomosp. III
CCAGATGCGATCGAACCGCTCAACTGCGAGCACGCGGCGCCCGGCGAAATCGATGATGCTTGATTTGGCGACAGGCAAGCCGAGTGCCGCAACCAGCTCAAGGCACAGATGCTCGTTTTCAACGCTGCCGGTCAGGTCGATTCCGTTCGGCAACTTCCCGATCTGCGGCTTGATAATGTGCGTAGTTGCGGTCGTGCCATGAGGCACGTGCCACTTGTCTTTCCAGTAAAGCAGCGCTGTCTTTTCCTGCGCGCCCGCGAGAGAAATGCGGAAGTCCTGGTCGGGGCCGATGCCGAGCGGATTGCTGGCAAGGTTGCCGAGAATGGCGGCGATCTCCTGATCGCTAGCGGCGCGGCCATCAATGGCGCCGGCGCCCCCGGGTGCGGCACTGTCGGGAAGGAATTGCAGCGCCCCGATGCAATCGCGGCCGATGGCGGAGAGCAGGCTGTAAGCATCGGCGCCATCAGCATGCGCGCGTTCGGCGACGCGTCGGCGGATGTCGTCATTATCGGGCAGAAGATTGTCAAAAACAGCGACGACGGGATCGCCGATATAACGATCCTCCCGCAATGGCAGCGACACGGAAACGGGGATGGCATTTTCCCACGCGAGCCACTGCTTGTCATACTGGAAATCGATTGCGCCACTGCTCTCGCGCCGCAGCCGCCCGACCAGCCGTGCGTTGAGGTAGACGTTGAGCGGCGCACGGGCAGGGCGACGCGCCATCAGAACAGATCCTCAATCGCTTCAGCCGTCAATTTGGTGCGCGGCCGGATGACCAGCTCGAGGTCGAGCGCGGCCAGCGCATCCATCAAGATGCGCAGCTGCGTTGCAGGTTCACCGGCCTCCAGCTTCGAGACCGTCGCTTGACGCGCATGCATCTTCTCACCGAGGTCCCCCTGGGTGAGCTTCTTCTGCCGCCGGTAGCGCCTGATCCCGGCGCCGATTTGCTGGGGGGTGCGGGCAATCGTATCCATAAAGGCATGATACGCAAACGCGTATAATTTGTCAATATACGCGACCGCGAATATCTACAGATCATACGCTTTCGCGTATACTAGGCATATTGAAATTACTAAAAAGCTAAAGCTGATGATCGATGTAGAGCTGGGCTCGAATCTGCCGGTGGGCGAGAGAGCCTCCTCGACATGTCGAACGTTCGTATCACTATCGTGCCAAGCAACTCCTTGTATCCATTTTGCCGCAACAGTAACAACAACAAATTCAATGACTTGAGGCCGGATTGTTCCCGATCTGAGACCGGACCCTAGTACCCGGAATCAGAGCTGAGTGATACG
>NZ_AJQF01000543.1:0-8511 GCF_000261705.1 Bradyrhizobium genomosp. III
GCTTCGCGCGAGCGAGCCTTTGCGACTTGGCGCGAAATCTCCGCGACAAGCCGAATCTCGAACTGAGAAGCGCCTCCTTCGGCTCGGCGGTCGATTAAGTTGACGATGCCCGACGGTCTCCTGTAATCCAAGAGGCCACAGATGCTCGGACCTCTCGTTTTTCCCCCGACCCAAGCTGTTCTTTCTCTCGGCGATCGTTTGGACCGCACTGACGATGCTGGTCTGGTATGGCTTCGCGAGCAATCTGTTCGAAGCGCCGCAAAAGGCAGGTCGGGTTGGCGACGTTCTCGTCGGCGCCGGCTCTCTGGTTCGACCTCTATTTCGCCGCGTGCGCCGCGATATTTGCGGCTGGCTGGATGTTGGTTGCGCCGCACCCCTGGGCGACGTGGTCGATTCTTGGCTCCGCGCTAATACTGTTCACCTCCTACTTTCAGGTCCAGGTCAGCGTCGCCATCAACAGCTGGTATGGGCCATTCTATGACCTTGTCCAGGCCGCGCTTTCGAAATCGGCGCAAGTGATGGTCCAGCAGTTCTACAGCGAGTTGTCGACTTTTGCCGGCATTGCTCTTGTTGCGGTCGTGTCGGTGTGATGACGCGTTTCTTCGTCAGTCACTACATCTTCCGCTGGCGGACGGCGATGAACGATATCTATGTTGCAAGCTGGCCGCGGCTGCGCGCCATCGAAGGCGCCTCGCAGCGCGTTCAGCAGGACCCCATGCGCTTTGCGAGCGGTCGGATATTCCTTCCAGGCTGCGTTCCGCCACCGCTTCCGCGGCGCGACCAGAGCCTTCGGATGATCCAGCCATCCAGCTGATGGAAGGTATCCCTCCATTGAGGCCGCCTTGTTTGACGGACGCGAGCGCTGCAGGTCCTAGGGGTAATCCTAGCATTACAGTTGCCTTTTTAGGAGATGTCTGAATCTATGGACACCATGATTCGGAGGTCGTGGACGCCAGCAGCGTCGATCGAGGAGACGCTTGCGTTGTGGGCGGCGTCGCTTCCAGAGATCAAGAAATGGATACGTCCGTTGTTCACGCAAGAGAGATGGCGTCACCTTGGCGGGCTGCTGGTCACACAGCCGGCGCAAGTTCTATGAGCTGCATGTTGCAGGAAGCTTGAAAGTTGCAACGGCGACGGTCGAGCGGATGGCGAAGCTCTGGCAGGTCGAGAAGACCATACGCGGTCAAAGCCCCGACGTAGGCGTTGCCGCGCGCCAGCAAGCCTCCACAGCGGTCGTCGCAGATCTCTTCGATCTCTGGCAGCAGACATTGCGGCGGATTTCCGGAAAATCAAAACTGGCTGAGGCAATCCGCTATGCCGTCTCGCGCCGTGCCATCTTCGAACGCTTCCAGACTGATGGTTCGCATCGAGCTCGACTCCAACATCGTTGAACGCGCCATCTGACCACAAACAATTACGAGAAAGAATAGCCTCTTTGCCGGTAGCGACGGCGGCGGACGAACCTGGGCGAACCATCGCAACACTGCTGCAGACAGCAAAGATGAATAACGTCGATCCGTGCGCCTGGCTCAGCCTAACGCCTCAGCGTATCGCCAACGGCTGGCCGAGCGGCGAAATCGACGCGCTTATGCCATGGAACCACGCCGCCTGACGGCCGCAGCTTGCCGCTTACCCTTCGACCGAGTACGTGGCAACGAAGAGTGGCAGACGCTCCGAACGCGTAAGCGCTGGCGGTGCCCATGCCAAGGCAATGGGGGCCAAGCTGGTCTTTGCGAAGCTTGACCGGTTCAACCTCAAACCGGGCTTGCTTCGGTCACCGCTGGCAACCGGCGACCCGGGGTTCTGCAGCGACATTCGTCAGCTTATCGACAGGTAGGCCTGCTAAGGGCAGAACGCTGCCACGTTGACGGCCCTCCGGGACTTATCTGGTCAACGAAATGGCAGGAAGCCTCGCAGCAGTATCGATCCATTTGCGCGTTTGGGCTCGTGTGAACAATGATCATGACACCCGGCCTGCTTCGCGACCTTGAGGAGCGGGGGTATTCTTGTTTTGGCGATGGAGATATTGATGAACACAGGACAGGCTCAGTGGAGTGCAGGTTCTTCCTCGGCCGCTTCTGAAGAGGGGGAGCAGGAAAGTTACCTCAGCGGCTTCAGCCGAGCCGTGGCGGATTTGCTCGAAGCCATGACAGGATATCGGACCCCGGCCTCCGCGCGCGCGCAGTTGCTGGACAACTGGGCGGCCGAAGAGGGGCAGGGCGAAGCCGAGAATCGGCGACAGGGACGCGCACGAATTAGGGGGGCGGACAACACTGGCTCGCACTCGCTGGATTTGTCCTCCCTCTCCCTGACCGCTTTGCCCGCCGCCCTGCCGCCAAGATTGCTGGAACTGCGCGCCAGGCACAACGAGCTAAGCAGCCTGCCCGCTAGCTTCCCACCCGGTCTTCAGCATCTTCTCATTAGCCATAACCGGTTGATTAGTTTGCCGGACGCTCTCCCGGCGACCCTCTCTCGGCTGGAGGTGGCCGATAACAGCTTGACCAGTCTGCCGGCCAACCTTCCGGCTGGGCTCGAGATCCTGAACGCAAGCGACAACCGACTAACTAGCCTGCCGGACGCTCTCCCGAGCAGGCTCACCTCGCTCGCGGTTAGTGGCAATCAGCTGACCGACCTCCCCGACTACCTCCCATCGGGGCTCATTGAACTCGATGTCAGCAGCAATCAATTGGCCGACCTCCCCGCCCCCCTTCCGAGCACCCTCCAATCGCTCAATCTCAGCGGTAACCGGCTGACCAGCCTGCCTGAGGATCTTCTTGAGGGGGGTGTACCGAATCTTAGTCTCAGCTACCCGCATTTGGAGAACCTCGAGTTCGGGGATAACCCGCTGCCGGACGACGTCCTCGCTAATCTGGCGACGGCTGAAGCGCCACCGCAGCTTGCGCAGCAATCTCTATATGAGGCTGCCGCGCAATGGCTCGCAGACGACCCGGCGACGCTGGCCAAATGGCAGCACTTTGCGGATGAGCCAGGCGCCCAGGACTACGCGCAGTTCCTGGAGAGGCTACGAGAGACCGTGAACTACGGCAATGACGAGTTTCGGCAGGCAGTGGCTGATGATCTGCAGCAGGCGGCCGCCAATCCGACATTGCGCGAGCAGTTCTTTGCGCAGGCGTCCGAGGCCAACGCGAGCTGCGAGGATCGTGTCACCTTGCACTGGAATGGTATGCAGACCGCGCGCCTCAACGCTGACGTCGAGGACGGGGTATATGACGATCGGCTTGGCGATCTGATCCAGCGCGGCCGTGTCGCCTTCCGCTTGGAGGCGTTGGACGAGATCGCGCGCGACAGGATCAACTCGCTCGCCAGCGGCAACCCGAACGTAGACGACATCGAAGTCTACCTGGCCTATCAACATCGGCTGCGCGAGCCGCTGGAGCTCAGTCACGTCGCCCCTGACATGCGCTTCCTGGCGGTCTCTCACGTAAGCGAGGATGATGCGACGGAGGCGCTCGACCTGGTCCGGGAGCGGGAAGCAAGCCAGTTCACCGACTTCATGGCAAGCCGCTGGCACCCCTGGGAGACGGTGCTGAGGCGCATCGCTCCAGACGAACATGCAGCGATGCAAGACCGGCTCGTCGAAGCCATGGGCGAAGAGTTCCAAAGCCGTCTGGATCAGCGACTGGCCGAACATGGTCTGGTGGGCGACGTCGATGCCGAGCGGGTGCTCGGAGCCCAAGTCCGAAACCAAATCGCAGGCGAGATCAAAGGCGAGGTCATGCACCGGCTGCTCGCAGAGCGCGGCCTAGAACAATAAGACTTCCCAACAGTCCCGCGGGGATATTCTTCGTTGCTCTGTGGCGCTGCCTCAAGATGGATCCTGCAATCGACATCATCTTTGAGCTGACGATTGCCGATTGGCGCTCGAGCGAGGAGGCTGAGGCGCTGCCCGTTGAGGCAGCACGCATCTACCGCCGTGAAGATCGCACGGTGCGCGGCAGCATGAAATGGTCGGCGCGCAGCCTCATTGCCGATTCCTTGTAAGACGGGATGCCCGGCCTTCTACCGGGCTGCGGAATGCTCCGCCGGAATTCTGTCGTGACCGCGCGCCGCCTTTGCTTCGTACTCGTCCTCGGGCGAGCGAAATCGACGCGTCAACAACCGGCTTTGATCATCGCGATTGTCGCGGTCGGTCAAGTGCATGCTCTCAGTCGTTTGAACGAGCGGGAGCGCGCGAGCGGATCCATCGGAGAACGCATTGCCGAAGTTTTCGTCCTACTGGCGCACGATTTCATAGGTCACGCCAATGCCACGCGCCGCCAGCACTTCAGCACGTCCTCGACCATGCGCAAGCTTGAGAGGAAGCCGGAATACAACCAAGCGGCATAGCTGATTACTTCCGGTGGGAAGCGATGGCGGCGATAAAGAGGGGTCCGGGCGGTCGGCGTGCTGGTCCTCACCACCCCCTCGGCGGCTCCAATTCGTTAACTTAACGCCATCCAGAGTCTTCCGAAGCCGTCGACCAGATGTGTCTCGATCAGTCTGCTGTCTTCCTCATTTAGACGGCCCGGCTTGTCGAACAGCGTCAGCGGAATGGTAGCTTCCCGACATCATGGAGCATCGCCGCGAGCCCGAGTCGCCCCAATACTTGCTGGCGAAATAATCAGCGCCGCCGCAGACAATACGTAAGCAGTGCTGAAAGGTGGCCCTCGTGAGCCAATGCGAACACAGGCTTTGAATTTCGCTTTATTTGGCTGCTCGCAACATTGGCGTGAGCGGCGGCGAAGAACCATGTTGTATTTTGCCAATGACCTCGAAGCCGTGGCTTTGATAAAAGGGGATGTGATCGGGATTCGAGCTTTCCAGATAGGCGCTAATGCCCTGCTCATCGCATCGTTGAAGAGCGTATTTCATCAACAATGTGCCAAGTCCTTGTCCGACCCAGTTCGGATCGGCCGCGATGAGAGGCAGGTACCAATGCGGCTCGGACGGATGATGTTCGGCCATTTCCTGCCGCAGGAGCGCCATATCTTCGGTGATCGCCGGGTTCAGGGACAGCGCCATTATTTCGTCTAACGCGGACTCGTCTTGCTGCACGCCAGGCGGCAGCCACAGGGCTGCGGCGCGGATCCCTTCCGTGACGTATGCTGTGCCGTGCTCGAATGCTGGTCCACCAGAGGCGTTAACGAACCGAGGCATGCTCCGAAGATATTGGCTTGCGTCAGGCCAACTCCACCGCATCAATGGATCGGCGGCAAAGCCGAGCACAATTGTCCAGACGGTGCTTGTTCGAATGTTTGCATTCGCACATTTGATATCCGACTCCGCCGGCATAATGTGGGTTCCAAATTTTCTGTCTACCTGTCAGAGTTACGTGGCACGACATAAAGAAGACGTGGCCGATCACCAGATTCCTGATATCGACCGGCTGCACCTGGGTTCTGCCCGCTGATGGTCATGTTCCGTAACGACTCAGAATAGATCCATCGCCCGGCACCGGCTCGCCGTGCTCAGCTTCCGGAGCGCTTTTTCATCACTGCAATCCCTGTGCCATACTGAATGTCGAGCGACGGCATCGTCAACTTAACCGACCGCTGAGCTGAAGGAGGCGCTTCTCAAAGGTTCGAGATTCGGCGATAGCGCTTGTCATGGAGATCTCGCGCCAAGTCGCAAAGGCTCGCTCGTGCCAAGCACGACGGAAGTCGGCAGTCAGGGCTCCGGGATAGGGGATGTGGAAAAGGTTCGAGACCTGATCGTGAACTGACAGAAATCGGTGGGCCTGGAGGAGTTGAAACGCATCATGATCCGCTCGCGTCGTCGCGTCGGCTGATGAGAATTCTCGGCCCGATTGTTGAGAACTTTGTGCTGGCGATGTTCGACCCAAAGGCCCGTCTTTGCCCTCGCAGCGCCGTACGAACGAAGCTTGTCCGTGATCATCACGCGCGGCGGCGTGCCGGCGGATTTCAAGAGCTTCTTCCTGAGCCGCTGCGCAGCGCGCGAGTCTCTTCCGCGCTGGATCAAGACGTCGAGAACGAAGCCATTCTGGTCGACAGCGCGCCAGAGCTAATGTTGTTCGCCCGCGATCGAGATAACGGTCTCGTCCAGATGCCATTTGTCACCGCGAGCGGGAGCGCGCTCGCGGACCGATCGGAGAACGCCTTGCCGAATTTCGGTCCCCACTGGCGCACGGCTTCATAGGTCAACAGTGCCACGCGCCTCCAGCATTTCCTCGACTATGCGCAAGCTTAAGGGAAACGGGAACTACAACCAAACGGCATATTGACGCCGCCCCGGTGGGCTGCGCCGACAGACTTTCAGCGGTTGCGCAAAAGTACGGTGCACTGCGTGAGCGGGCTGGTGAGCTCGAAATGACGCTGCAACGGAGCCGGACGGCGCGGTCGCGGCCATCTCGTTTGAGCATTCACGGTCGCAAATCGACGCAGAGCGCGGCCCAACCCAAACAACGTCGACTGGTAGAGAAGCGTTCGCCTGAGCTGAACTTCTTGACGGTGGGGCGACCGCGAGTCACCGGACCCGGATTAACGAAGGTCGTCGAACGGCCCACGAAACCCTCGCCAAGGCGTGGGAGGCGAAATCCGCTGCTGCTGGCGCGTTCCAGTCGGCGAGCGCTCGCTGCGAGGAAGCTGCCGCGGGAATGGAGGCCGCGAAGAATCGCCGCGCTTCAGCCGAAGGGGCCTTCAATATGGCCTGTCAGGATATCGCCCGGTCGCAGGGGCAGGTGTTCCCGCTGATTGCCACCGACCCGGCTGTGTCCAGAGCGCTACGAACACGAACTCAAGAGCTCGACCGAACCGTAAATGATACGGACGCCGCCGTCCTGATGCGTCGGGACGACCTGGAGAGATCGCTGGAAGGGCTGACGCGGAGGCATCGACTGACGCCGTTGCAACCCTGACAACGGAAATCGATGCTCAACGAGCTGCCGATTGGCGTGATGCATGTCCCGGGCGCGGGAATTCAGGACAATCTGGGCGACAAGGCGAAGAAGCTCGGCATCCCGGTCTGAAAATTCGGCGGCGCGTGAGCGCCGCAAATTTCTACTACCCGACTTGAGCGACGAAATCGCGCAACTTTCGCTCCGCTTCCTCCGCCGCCTTCTCTACGGCAGGAAAGATCGTGGCCCACACCTCAGCCAACTCCGGAAACTCCATTCGCGCCTCGGCCGGGTTTCAGCGGTAGGGAAATTTGTCGTACCACGTCACTCTTTCGACGCTTGAGGGTCAGAAGCGCTACGCTTCCGCTTTTCAGTTCAACAGCAGCAGCTGTGAGCGCCAGAACCTCTGAGACACGGCCGCCACTTTGCAATAGCACCGTATAGGAAAGTCGGCGTGCAGGATCGAACCCTTGTGCCGCGCGACGGAAGCGACGGCGCTCCGGTAGTGTCAGGTATTGTCGAATACCCGATGTCGAAAAATAGAGCGAGCTCTCCGCACAAGGGAGCCGGGGGGCTCGCGGTCGAGCGGACGATTGATTTCACAGATGGTAGATGGACTGCCGCTGTCCTTAAATGAGGAGGGGAAATGTCGCGTCCCGTATTCGTCGTAGGATTGATTGCAGTCTGCTCCTTCTTTCTTTGCCACCATAGACCGCAGCACAGGGACAGCTGTGCGATCCGTGCCTACGCTCAGGTGAGAAATGCTGCGGTCTGCAGCCGTCTGGTTCGGCGCGCGTTCAATGTAGCGTCGGTTATGGATACGAGCGCACCGGCGCCGAACGTCGCTGTCGCCAGAACCAGCGGAAGTGTTCTCGCCACTGACAGAGCGACAATACACTCCTGACGTGGTGCCTTGGAAAAAGATGCCCCATGAAAATGGGAGCGCAGTCCCCTGCGCTCCGGTCGTTCTTACCATATACGGAAACGGTCACGCTGCCCGTTGCATCACAGCTGTAGCTCTGATCATCGCTAAAGTTCTGATGACAATATTTGGACTATGGACCGGGATGCCACCCCTTCTTGCGCAGCGTGTTGTCAGAACTTTAACAGAGTCGATTGTCAGCTCTGAAACAATGTCTGACTTCCGACGCTACAAACATTCGTAGAAGACGCAGAGCAGCTGCGATTTTCATCGACACGTCCCTTGCTTGGTTCGCGGACGAACATCTCGGATCGCTTTTCCAGGGGGGGGTGCTGAAGGTTGCCTTCTCGCGTGTCGCCACGAGCGCCGTGGTCGTCAGCTTACTCTGAGGCAACATGAAACTAGGCTTCAAGCAATAAGGTCGCGTTGGCTTGGCGTCTCCGCCCTCAGCGGTCGGACTTATCAGACGTGATGCCGACGGCCATTTGTTCTTAGGACATCGAGATTGTCGATCTGCTCAGCAAGGGGTTTATACCCGGACGTCGTTTGGCGAACGCAAGTGACAAGCGTCCGCAAACAACAGGGGCCTTTGGCATGAATGTGGCATCAGGGCTCAGTGCAGGGCGGACATCGGTTAGCACGTGATGCCCCATAACATCGGGGTGAAGGAACTTCTGATGAGGGCCGTATCGATTGAGTTCACTAGTACCCACTTTTCTTGGAACGTGAGTCGTGA
>NZ_AJQF01000544.1:0-8036 GCF_000261705.1 Bradyrhizobium genomosp. III
GCGGGGCGCTGTCCAAACAACCGGGGCCAGCTCTGGCGCATGACCTCATCACCAGCCCGGCCTATGTGGTGATCAAGGCCGCGAACGAGTTCAAGGACAAGACGACGGCCGTCAGTCAGCTCTGGCAGACCGACTTCACCTACCTCAAGATCACCGGATGGGGGTGGTACTATCTCTCGACCGTGCTTGACGACTTCTCGCGCTACATCGTGGCCTGGAGGCTTGGTCCCACCATGTGCGCTTCCGACGTCACAGCCACCCTCGACCAGGCACTCGCTGTATCCGGCCTTGACCACATCGCCGTCGCGCACCGGCCAAGGCTTCTCAGCGACAATGGTTCGAGTTACGTGGCGGACGATCTGGCCAAGTGGCTCGACCAGAAGGGCATGCAGCATGTGCGCGGCGCTCCGTACCATGACCCAGGGAAAGATCGAGCGGAAAGATCGAGCGCTGGCATCAGACGCTGAAGAACCGCATCCTGCTCGACAACTACTACCTGCCCGGTGATCTCGAACGTCAGGTACGGGCCTTCGTCGAACACTACAATCACGTCCGTTATCATGAGAGCATCGACAACCTCACAGCAGCCGATGCCTACTTCGGCAGGGCCGAGGCGATCCTCGCAGAACGAAAACGCATCCGAGGGAAACGATCCATTTTTCCATCATGACCGTGATCCCAAGCTCTTTTTCCGTCTCTATCCTTGCTGCGTTGAGTGCTGCGACCGCTTGCGTTTGGTCGACAAACGAACCCTCCAAGGTGGTGTTCGGAAGAGTAAATAGAGTGTCGTCATGGTCCAGAATCCAGGGAAACCAGCCGTACTCGATCGCATTTGTAAGAAAGTGTTCGTGCGGGTCTGGCCTAGCCTCTTTTAGATCGTACGAGGCAATAAATGTGGGCATCATGGTTGCTCCACTCTGCGGCGCACACGCGGACTTGGAGGCACGCGGACATGACTCGACGCCGTGGAGAGTGAAAACCCGCCGCTGTTCCTGCCGCGCCCACGCTGCCAGTGAAGTTGGCGGCGGTGACTCGGCGCTCACGGCTCCGGAAGCGCTGTCCCCACCACGCGCTGCAAACTTCGGTGGCCAGCCTTCGCCCTTGGATTAGCGAGACCGACCACCTCCCCGAGAGGCTCAATTCCAAGGGCGCTACCAGACAGTATCGCTGAGAACGACTGGAAGCACCTACCAAGATTGGTTGGTGCCGATCTGATGTGGCCTGGGGCAAATGCGCCATGGCGACTGAATTAGATACGATTTTTGATGTGATTGAGCGTCACCGCGAGCTTTCCGCGCAGCACGCCGCCGCGGCATCGGTATCCTCGAAACTTGTCGCAGGTCCCGAGTTTGATGCCGCCGACGCGATCAGCGAGGAAAGAGGGTTGGCTCTCGAGGAGTATGCAGACGTGCTCATCCACTCCAAGCCTACTACGCTTGCGGGCGTAATCGCCCTGAGCCGCTACGTAGCCAGCCTACCGGCTTGGCTGCTGTCTGATGAAAATGATTGGCACCAATCGTTTCTGAGGACGCTGGCGGACGCGGTGGATGAGATCGGTGTGAGGTAGCGCCACCTCTGGAATTGAACCGGCCGGTGCGCGGGAAGCGCAAGAGAGCTATCGCTGAAAGTTGGTGACGGCGGAATCGCAAAGGCGGCACCCCGTGGGGGGGCTTGACGCCTCCACTTCTCCACCGAAGGAGCGATATGCCGTGTCCAACGATAACGTCATCCAGCCGATTCAGCCAGGAATCGTTGACGATCAACTCACAGAAGTCTTGCGCAACGGGGCACGTGCCTTCTCGCCAAGGCGGTCGAGGCCAAAGTCGCAGACTTTCTCGGCCAGCATGCCGATTTGAAGACCGCGGACGGCCACCAGCGCATCGCGCGCCACGGTCACCTGCCGGAGCGCGAGGTGATGGCCGGCATCGGTCCGGTCGCCGTCCGCCGGCCGCGTGTACGCGCTCGCGAGGCGGCCGCTACCTGGGCGCCGGTTCTCTCCGTCGATGCTGCGGCCAACATGCGCCACTCCAAGTCGATCGAGACACTGCTGCCGATCCTTTACCTGAAAGGGATCTCGACCGGCGACTTCTCCGAGGCGCTGCCGGCGCTGCTCGGCAACGATGCTGGCGGGTTGTCGGCATCCGCGATCGGCCGGCTGCAGGACGTCGGATTGACGAGCACGCCGCGTGGCAGAAGCGCGATCTGTCGGCGAAGCGCTACATCTACATCTGGGCCGACGGCATCCATTCCAAGCACCGCCCGCACAGCGCTTCGTCAGACAGATTGTGCATATGTTTGAGGATGAACAGCCCGGCCACGAGCCTCGTTGGCAGCGGCGGCTGGCCCGGCCCGGTGCGACACACCGAGCTGAAGCGCTTCGCCAGAAAATCCCAATCAATCTCCGCCGCAAGCCGCACCAGCGGATGACGAAGGTTGATGATCGCATCCAGAGAAGCCCGAAATAGGTCGTCCTGGCGATCGTCGCGCGGCTGACTCACGGCCCGTTCTCCAACAGCGAATCTTGCCGTCAAAGGAATCACGATCCACCAAAATCCGGTATCCCAAAACGCAAGAAACCGACCCTCCCCCCGGCTTTCTTGCAAAATCGAATACTTGCTCAGGTTAAATCATCGCGACGTATCAATCGCTTCCGAATTCTTCACGGGCGGCTAGCGAAGAATTTGAGGAGCTGATCTCGTCGCAGCGTCTTGCGAAAGATGACGACTCCTGAAACATCCGAGCCATGCACCTTGCCAGTCTCCCGGCGCACCAACTGTAAAGCTAAGATAACGAGGCAGTCGGTACCGGTCGTTATCGCGGTCTGCATATGTCGCCGCATTTCCCGCCAGGTCCTTTCGCGCACGCAAGCCGTTTCCGCCCATCCCTCCGGAAGTGCCGGCACCAACAACCCGAGCGCACAGCTTCAGCGATCGTCTGCATCATCAGTTTCGAGTCCGGCAGGAAAACCGCCCTCCATTTGCCTGTGCAAACATCGCTATTGTTGCTCCGCCGAACCATACGATCGACAAAAAGTGACAGCTCTCAACACACTACCCAGCGGCATAATAAATCCGCTCGCGACTTGACGGTTGTTCGGCCTGGGAAATGCCAGTTCCGAAATACCGCGCGTGGGCGACGTCGAGGATACCGTTGACCAAACTCGAGAAGGTGTACCCGGCGGCTTTCGCGGCCAGGACATAAGACGCGCCGATACCGAGTGCGGCCATCGAGTTGATCTCCAGGACAAAGGGGTGCCCGGAGCGGTCGATCCGGATGTCGACGCGGGCGTAATCCCGGCAGCGGCAGGCGCGGAAGGTCGCAACCGAAATATCCCGCAGTATTGTCGCGAGATTGCTCCCGACCTGCGCCGGGCAAATCTTCTGGGGCTCCACGACCGCCATGTGCATCTTGTCTTCCCAAGTGATAAGACGCGTCTCGCGCTCGCCGAAGTCCTGCTCCACCAGAGGCAACGCCTCAAGCTCTCCGTTTCCCAGCAGGGCAACGCAGATCTCCCGCCCTTCGATGTATTCTTCTACGAGTGCATCCTGCGCATATTGCGTGACGATCACTTCTACGGCCTGTCTCAACTGGGCGGGCTCATATACGAGCTGCAATCCGAAGCTCGTGGATTCATGACGCGGCTTTACTACCAACGGGAAGCACAGATCGCCGGTACTCTCGGTGCCCCTACGCATCACACGAAAGTTCGGCGTCGGCACGCCGCAATCGCGGATGAGCTGTTTGGTAATGGCCTTGTCGAGCGCCAGTGCGTGCCCGAGCGGGCTGGAGCCGGTGTACGGAACGCCAGCCATCTCGAGCATGGCCGGAACGTGCGTGTAGCGGCACTCGCCCTGAATTCCGTACGCCATGTTGAAAACGATCCCTGAAGGGCGGGCTTGCGAATCGGGTGGCATGAACCGCTCAAGCGTCGCGAGCAGTCCTTTATCACCTTCGCACAGCAGCGTGTCGTGGTTACCCTCTTGCAGTGCCGCCACCACGCTTTCGACCGTCTTGCGGCCGTATTTCTCCGGGCAAGGTTGACCGAAGTGGTTGATCACGCCCCTATGATCATCGTTCCACACGACGGCTACCCGCATGAGCTGCTCCCTGTATGTTGCCGGCTTTCACGTTCATTCGCCTGGATTTGGCAGATCGAGAGGGACGGCTCGCCTGGAGTGCCCGCGCCCCAAGGCCAGGCGACGAGCGGGTTCACTCCTTCCAACAAGCGGAAATCGAGATACTTGTTGATTAGCAAAATGCACCCGGCCTGCACCAACAGCAGTTCCGGGAATCGCAGGAAGAGTTCCAACGTGCCTGGCAAACTCGATAGAGCCACGATGATGAGGGCGGCCAACACCGTCGTGAAGGCGCGCCAGATCGCTTCACGGACTCCATTTTGGTCGAGCACTTTTGCGAAGCTTTCGCAGGTCAAACACAAGGCGATAACCGGAAAGAACGCAATCTCACGAAGCCAGGCGATATGCCACCATTCCCCCGCGGTCAAAGGCGCAAACAGCAGCGCTGCCGCCAAGCTCAACAGCACAGCCACTCGCGCGTAACTGTGGTCTGTCTTGAGCAGCGGCCGCAAGGCGACAACGACGAGGAGTACGAACAGCAGGAAGGCAAGGCTGATCGGGATGCTGACGGTATCGAAAGCCATCGCCAACAAGATCGGCCGAAGAAGCCCCAGCACCCTGACGCCAAGAGTGAGGCGAAAGAGTACGACGAAGACAGCTCCCAAGGAGACGAACACCACGCTCTCGGCTGACTTGTGGAACTGGGCCGGTAACTCTGTGAGCGAAACAAAACTCGCACTGATGGACGAAGTCGATAGCATCGGCAGTTTGGCGAGCGCTACGCCGAGCGGCAGGACAAAGAGGCCCACGAGCAACCAATCGGTCTTTGGCGCGGCGTCCGCCGAGGCATTCTTATTTCTGCACGTTTCACTCAAGAGAGCACCTCCACCAGGCCATCACGCCGGGGATCGGCAGCGCCTTTCGCGCTTCCGTCAGTCATGAGTTGGAGCGCGTTGACCGAACCCATCGCAAAATTGAGTCGTGATTTGACGATTGGGATGCGGTTACGGGCGCGCAATCTTGCCAACAGGGCATTGCTGGCTGCCGGCCGCTCGATCCAGACTTTGCGACCGACCAGTCCATGTACGCGAGGCGCCGCCACAGCGTCCGTGATATCCAAGCCCAAGTCGATGACTCCACTTAGGACATGGAGAATTGCCGAAATGATCCGTCGACTGCCGGCGGCGCCCAGTGCCAGGAGCGGGCGGCCGGTGGCGCCCTGTAACACCAGCGTTGGGGCCATGTTCGAGCGCGGTCGACAACCTGGTCCGAGCTCATAGGGGTGAGAAAGGCGGGGACACGTGCACAGATAATTGTTGTAGAGGAAACCCAGATCCCGGTGTGCCACCTTGGCGCCGAACACCGATTGGATAGACTGTGTCAGCACTACAATGATGCCATCTCGATCGCAGACCGAAAGATGGGTCGTATCGCCCGGTTCTTCGGCACTGTCGGTCGCGAGCTCTTTGGTACTTTGCGGCGCCAGGATGCTATCTGCGACTTGCCGCGCGTAATCTTCGCTCAACCGCCCTTGACGCGATTGCGGAATGAGATCATCGGGCAGCAACGGGCGGAGCTCCCGCTCGCGAAAGACGGCGGATGACGCGAGCGCGATCGCTTCGTGCCAGCTATCGTCGGATGACTCCGAGTTTGTCGCTGATATCTGCGCGATGATGTTAAGTGCAAACAAGAGTTGCAGTCCGCCGCTAGGCGGCGGGATGCTGAGAATCCGATGGCCGCGATAGGACGTCGAAACCGGCTCCACCTGTGCGGGCGGACCGCAGCTTGCTAGATCTTCTTCGGTGATGAGACCGCCGGCCGCTCGCATATCGGCTGCGATCTGCCGGGCAATTCCGCCGTGATAGAAGTCCTCGGTGCCGAAATCGGCCAACCGGCGAAGCGTGCCCGCGAGCTCCGGTTGTCGAAACATGTGGCCGATTTCCGGTGGCAGACCGTCTTGGAGAAACAGCTCACCGGCCGGCGATGCTCGCAGATCATCGGCCACCCATCGGGCTTGTCGGTGCTGCAATGGCGTGATCGGATAGCCTTCTTCCGCAATGCGGATCGCTGGCGCCATCACAGTTTCGCGGCTGAGCACGCCGTATTTCCTGTGCGCCCAGTCCAGCGTCGCGGGAGTCGATGGAATCGTGCAGGAGCGATACCCGCGCCGCTGCTGGCCCGCTTTGATCGTGTCGAGCGAAGCGGCTGCGGGCGCACGGGAATGTCCGTCGATGATCCGAATTCGATCATCCGCAAAACGGACGAGCAACACGGTCTGCCCGCCCAGACCCGATGCACTGGGTTCGCACACGCAAAGCGCCCAGGCGGCGGCCACAGCGGCGTCGATCGCGTTTCCGCCGGCGCGCAGGATTTCCACCCCGGCTTCGGTAGCGTTCGGGAAAGCCGTCACCACAGCCTCGTGGCGCTGCCCTACGGAAGCGGCAGGGCCGTCGAGCTCCACGCGCTCCAAGTTGGGCATCAGCATCGCGCGCATTTCGATCTCAGCCTTCGGGCAAATCGTCCAACCAGCAGGCGCCCTCGACGTGCCGCCGGGAAAAGACCTTTCCGAGTTCTTCGGGAATCTTGTTTTGATGATATCGCATATACACGCGGCCATCGGCACCAAGGTCGAGAACCTCGATCTTCCCCGTGTAATGGGACATGATGTATTTGAACGTCTTCTGGATACCGCTGAGACGTCGGTTGATGCCGCGCGCGATCTCTATACCGCGCCGCAGCGAGACCTGAAAGTGCGATGCGCCTTTCACCGGCCTGCCTTGAAAAAGATAATAAGGGCGGACGCCCATTTGGTGACACTTTGCAAAGGTCGCCGCCAAGATTTCGGGATCGTCGTTGACTTTCGCCAGAAGCACGGACTGATTCAGAAACTGCACGCCCTGTGCGCGTAGCGCGCGAATGTTGCGCTCCGCATCGACCGAGATCTCGCCGATGTGGTCGAAATGCGCGACGATCACTGCGGTCTTTCCCGCTTCACTGATCCGCCGGAACAACGCCGGGAGTGCGGGATCCTCAAACCGCCTGGGTGCGAAGGCGACTATTTTTGTGCCGAATCGAATTGACTCCAAGTGCGGGATCGGTAGCAGATGATCAAGAATCTTGCCGAGCTTAGCGGTGCTGAGCACGAACGGGTCGCCTCCAGATAGCAGCACGTTCGTCATCTCAGGATGGCCGGCGATATACTGCGCGACCCGGGCGAAATCGGGCGCGATCTCATCGGAGTCCTTGCCGACGATGCGTTTGCGAAAGCAGTAACGGCAATAGGACGCGCAACGGTCCGTTACCAGCAGCAGACCGGTCTGCGCGTATTTGTGCTGAAGCCCGGGCACGACGGTATTGTCATGCTCGCCGCTGGTGTCAAGACTTCCGGGACTCTTGAACTCAGCAATTGTGGGCTCTACAATGTATTTAAGCTGGTCGTAGTAGCCACTGTTGGTGATCTGATCGCGATAAAAATTTGTGGCGTGATACTGCGTGATGTTGTTGGCTTGCAGCTCACTCTCGGTAATGGCGCGCGCGCCCTCGATGAAATTCATGACCGCGGTGTGCGGCCGCAGGCCGTGCGCGATAGGCCGTGATGAGGTGCGCAAACCCGCGCCTCCGGGGTTGTCAGCATGAACAACTCCTTGTTGATCTTGTGATGAGGACGGTATCTCGACCACCGGACGTCTTCCGGTGGCGACGCGAGCTTGCGCAGATCGGCCTAGCATCTTGTTCGTCATAGCTGATTCTCCCCAGCGCGTGGACCGGAACTGATCCCCGGGCAAAGTCTGGACTAGCAATTGATGTGCCACCAGAGACTCTGTGTAGTTAAGCTTCAATGACAATAGGATGATGCGTCTCTTCTGCGCAGCACGAGACGCAGAGTCGGGTTGCCGACATTGTGTCACCAGCCGGACGCGAGTGAATACTAGTACCCACTTTTCTTGGAACGTGAGTCGT
>NZ_AJQF01000545.1:0-7325 GCF_000261705.1 Bradyrhizobium genomosp. III
TCGCGCACGGTCAGCATCAGCCAATAAGCGGCCGTATGGAGCACGAGACGGACCTGGTTGGCGAGCGCCGAACGGCAGCTGGTGCGGTCGGAGGCGAGCTGCGTCATATGCAGCTTGATCAGATTCTCGGCTTGGCCGCGCGCGCATTGTAAGCGGCAAAGAGATCTTTCAATTACCCACATTTGACGTCGGATTTGAGCGGGGGGCCGCGGCCGAAATCTTGAATCAGTAGAATCTGTTGTGATTCGTTGTTGAGCACCTGATTCGGAAGTGCGGGGTGCTCGATGGGCTTGGTGAAGGAACGCGCGGTGGCGCGTGCTCAGCGATTGACGACCGGTATCGAGACGTGGGTTGATCGGGAAGTTGCGGGATGCGAGTTTAAGGATGAGCGGCTTGGTCGCCGGTTCTGCAAATTGCTCGCACAAATCGGGAGCGACATGGGTCAAAGCATCCCGTTGGTTTGTCAGGATTGGGCCAACACGAAGGCCGCCTATCGATTCTTCTCCAACGAGCGGGTCGACGAGGCGGATACCATCTCGATAGGCACCGCTTTCTGCAATACGGTCAGGACGTCATTGTATTTCCTTGGTCAGGTGCACGCCTCGCTCAGACAATGGTGCTGGCTTTACGTCGAGAGGGCGCAAAGGCTTCGATCGAAAACTTTGCCGTCTTTGTCGAAAAAACATCTGCGGCCGACCTTAAGGACCTCCTGGTCGCAATCAAGGAACAAGGCCTACCTGAAACGGACGAGCTGGCGCGCGAGGCACGCCAACTTCAATCTGACCGCTTCGATCGATATCTAATTCCCTACCATCAGCGCCTGGCATTTAGCCGGCGCTTTCTTGTACGAGAGGGCTTTGCCGAGCTGATCGATGACCTGCTTGCTGCGGATGCCGTAACGGTGGGCTAGCCTCAGAGTTTGTGAACGAGTGCTGCACCGGAGCTTGACCCAACTATCCGATCCACCCCCGCGAAAACTGAGGCGCACGTCTGCTGGGCGGATGATCTTCGCCCGAGTCGGGGCGACGCAACGGCGATCAGTTGTTAATCCACGGCATCACGAGGCAGATTTGATTAGAATCATATTGGTAGCGGCTCCGCTTGTGATCACCGCGCCTGCGAATGCCGTTTACTTCACTTACTTCCGATGGGAGTCGTTACCTGCGCAGATCCGCGCTGCCTACATGGCCGGTTTCTACGACGCGCTGATTAGCGTTGCCTCTGACGAGCAAGATGCCAAGGCAGGCACGCATTATCAATTGCATTTCGAAGAGCAAAATGACAAACGTCCAGCTCGCAGACAATGTTCGCGCATTTGCTTCGACCCGTCCTAACCTTCAGACCGCAGGAGTTGGGGGAGCTCTAATCAATTATCTGATTGAGTTCTGTGGAAAGCCCCAATAGATATGAAGGTGGACCGATTGATCGCGGCGTCGATTAGAAAGATTGACCTGGATCGCCTTATCGAGGGCTATCTTGAGCACGACGATGAAGCATAAAGGCGTCTCTGAAGTCGCGCTCGGGGCACTAGTGGCTACTGCCTTCTGGTTGATAGTAGGCCTACTGGTGGGCGAGCTTCGTTCGATCCGGCACTACTCCCGCCAGCAGGCAGAGCATCTGAAGGCGATGCGGGCGTACTACGAGCCGCATGGGGGTTAGTTAGTGCAATGCATCGCCCCCGCCGCATAGAATTCGTAGTCATTGCGCGCGGCTGCAGCTACTTCAGGGACAGATAAGGGATCATGTACGAATGACGGTTCGCCTTTTTCGTCACGCTCGTTCGCCTTTTTGGGGACTGCACCGGCAGAAAGCGCACCGACGTTCGCCTTCTGGTCATCCAAAGGCTCACCATTGTTCGCCTTCTGGTCAGAAGAAGGCGAACCCACATTCGCCTCTTCGAGAAGAAGGCGATAGGCATTGACGTAGGTCCCGCCTTCCTTGACCTCGAACTTGAGGTAGCCGAACTCGGCTAACCGTCCGAGGCTCAACTGCACGCCGCGGACGCCCTTCTTCCCAAGATCTTTAGCGATGGTGGCCTGCTTGCGGCGGGCTAGATCGGTCTCGTGATCGATCGCATCGGCGATATACCAAAGCACCCGGAAGTCTTGATCGGTAAGGCGTAGATCGCCATTTGCGCGCGTTAACAGATGGAGCTTTCGCCGGGTCCGGTCCTTGTCGAGAATTGCACTCACGGCCGCACCATCTTCCGCGCCAGGGCAGCGGCGAAGGCAGCTTGCATGGCGGTTCCGGATTGCGGCTCGGGAGACTGGGTGCTAAATTCCAGGCTACTGGACTTTTGATTGCGATCTGGGGCTGCCTTAGCCGAGGCGGCCCTTCGCATTTTTGGCCCACCATCCGGCGGCTTTTGATTGCCAGTGCGCGAAAAAGCGCTTGCGGATCAATCTTGCCCGAACGGGCGGTTTGCCAATCTAAGCCATTGATACCGGCTGATGTGCTTGTTCTGCTGGGATCACCAATTATTTCAATAACTTAGTCCGCATTTGTTCGTCGACATCGTGTTGCGCCTGTTGCGCAAAATTACCCGATAATTCCAGCGATTGCCAACAACTCCCGGCTGCTCGGCGCGACATGGCCCGCGACAGAAAGGGCTGTGAACAGGTCGTAGCACGCTCCCCCATTTCTCGCCGATTGTGTGCACAATTGGCGCGCGCCGAATCGGGCCGACGGGGAGGTCGAGCGCTACCGTCTTGCCGAATGGCTTCAAAAAAAGAGAGTTGACAATAATCCGCAATTAAAGGGCCGATTGACAGAAGAGTTTTAAGCGCAACAAGCGCGACCCGTTGATGAGGCCTCGATCCGCGATCTCCATCAGGGCGAGCGGCCATGCTATCGGTCGCAATGATAGGCCGTATACATGAACGCACCCGACCGATATCCAAATTGCTGCTGAAATCCCTTGCATCCGCGCGGCCGTCTATACATGAATCTCTCGATGAAGCCGTTCTGCATCGGCTTTCCCGGCGCGATGAAGTGCCAGTCGATGACCGTGTCCTTGCTCCAGGCCAGCATGGCGTTGCAGGTGAACTCGGTGCCATGGTCGGACGCGATCATTCCTGGCTTGCCGCGTCGCTCAACGATTTCCTTCAGTTCGCGGGCCACCCGCCGCCCCGGATTGACGTCTCCGGAATGGCGCCCAGGTATTCCTTAGTGACGTCGTCGACGATGTTGAGAATGCGGAAGCGCCGGCCGTTGGCGAACTGGTCGTGGACGTGCAGTCTCAGGGCGGTGTCGCTCATGCTCGCTCCATCGGGCGGCGGCGTTGCGTCGGATCGGGCCGACGGCAGCGCGCGCACGCCGCCGCCTCCTGCGCGTTCAGGCCGGCGCGCGCTGGCCTCCCCTCACAGCGTCGCTGCGGTAGCGGCTGGTCGAGGTCCGGTAGTACTGCACGCGGATGGCCGCCATGGCCTCGATCAATGGTCCCCACGGCGCGGGAAAGCGTTCTTCCGCCATCACCCGGTGCAGCATGCGCGTATGGCCGGCCAGCTCGTCGTTGAGGAACTCCACCACAGGCATAGCTGGATAGCGCTGCAGCAGCAAGAACACCGCGTTGTCGGCCTCGCCGGCCGACCTGTCCTTGTCGCATCCATGCAGATCGTTCTGCAGACGCCCTATCGCGGAGATGAGCCGCAGGACCTGGCGAAACGCCGGACGCGCGCGCAAGGTCGCCATATCCAGCCCCCACAGCAAGGACAGGCAACAGAACACGTTCGCGTAGGCGATCGAATCGATGCCGTTGTGCAGGTACTCAGCGTAGGACCAGCGTTCCGCCGCTACCGCCTGCGCGTGTCCGGCGCGCAGCGCCGCGGAGTAGCACCGGGTATCGTCGAGAAGCTGAGCATAATCGCGACGATCGTAGGCGAGCGTGGCCAGCGAAGCGCGCAGCACAGCGCAACCCTCGAATCCGGGGAGCGCGCACGGCACGCCCTGCCCCAGCGCTTGCTCCACCGCGGCGAGCTGTTCCGGCGAGATCAGGCCAAGGTCGTTGCAATCGTCGAGCCAGAACAGCAGCGCCAGTTCGCGATAGAACGTCACTATCAGCGTTTCGTCCTGCGGATCGCGACCGGTGCGGGCGCTGGTGCCGCGCAGGCTCGGGTGGATGCGCTGCAGGATGTACTGGCCGCCCCTGACCGCTTCCACGGCATGCTCGTCGGCGAATCCGGTCAGGGAACGTCCCCACTCCAGCACCTGCTGCACCGCGCGTTCAGTCTGGATCATGGCGCCGCTCCTGCCCCCTCGGCCAGGACGCGCCGCCCCCAACGAAGCGCCAGCCACAACCCGGCGAGTTCGGCCACGCGCACGACCCGAGTGGGGCAATACAGTTCCTTGCCGATCCACAGCGGCGTCTGCGGCAATCCATGCGCCGCATGGCGGGCGAGCATCCACTCCAGCGCACGCGCCACCACCTGCGCGATGCGCCGGCGCCCTGTCGCCTCTTCGCTCCCATCCATCACGTGCAACGCAAACAGCGCATAGGCGGTTTCCTCGAACGTGGACCCGCGACCCGCGCCCCAGCCACCGTCGTCGCGCTGCGCCTGCAGCAGCGCCGCCAGCGCGCGCTCATCTCGCCACTGGGGCTTGCCTTGCGCCAGCGCAGCGACCGCATGCGCGGTGGGATACAGCCACGAAACGTGCCATTTTTCGTTGTCCCATAGACCGTGCGGGTTGCGATTGGCCTCGACGTACGCGCTGGCGCCCGCGGCGGGCTTTCCCAACAGTCGCAACGCATGCAGGGCATGAATGTTGGTCGACACCGAGGCATTGCGTTCGCCGGGGAAGGTGACGAACAGCTCGCCGATTTCGAAATGGCGCAACGCATCGACCGCCGGGTCACGGCCTGCAAGGTGCAGGACGCACAACGCAACGGCGGTGTCGTCCGCATCAGCCGCGAAGTGCAAGGCCGGGCCCAGACCGTGCACGCCCAGACGGGCGTCGAGCTGCGCGACGATCACGCGAACCGCCTCCGCGAGCGCGGGATGCGCGAAAAGCCCGGCCAGATGCAGGGTGTACAGCGACCAGCATGGCTCGAACACATTGATCGGCCAGACGTTGGGAAAGACACCTTCGATGCCGCTGCGCGTCGCCCGCGATGCCATCTGCAGATACGCATCGGCGCGCCCGACCTGCGGCGTGCTCCCCCGTGTCACGGCCTGGGCACGCCACGCGGCGGTGGCCGCCGGACTGATGCCGATGCTGCCGTCGTCATCCGGGCATGCGGTGGTCGGCGACGTCCCCCAGGCTTCCCAGGAGTGTAGCAACGGATGGCCGCTCGGCAACATCGCCACCGCCCCCAGCTTGACCAGGCACGCTTGCCGCAATGGCAACAGCGCAGGATGGCGCGGAAACGCTACGCCACCCAGCAAGGATGCGGCCTCACCGCAAAACTGCGGCAGGATCAGCTCCGCGCCGATCGGCGCGTCTTCTGGCACCGCATGTGCGTAGGGATCGGGCTGGCGCTGGAGGAACCTCGTTGCAGTCTGGACTGCGTCCGCAGCTCCGGGAAGAGGATCGGCACGCTGCAATGCCAGTAACGCCGCCCACGTGGGCGCATGGCGGAACAGCGGGAAGTCCGCGCTTCCCCATCCGCCGTCGGCCTGTTGCTGCGCGATGAGCCACGCGTATGCGTCCTGCCGACCGGTGACGTTGCCGTGGAAGCGCAGCGCCTGCGCCGTGTCGTAGACGGACGGACCGACGCTGCCGCCATCGCTCATTTCGCTCAGCAGGCGGCGCAATTCGGAAAGGATATGTTCGGACAGCGCGTTCACGCGGGATGTTCCGTTTGCAGAAACGTGCGCCGCGGCGGGCAACCGCTGCGATCGGCGCCGCGGACTCGGACACAGTGCAGGATGCACTCTGCCGCCGGCCGATCGCAGCGGCACAGGGGCGACTCGATGCGGACGGGCGCGCTCATGCGCGTGGCGCGTGTTTGAACAGATACGCGTTGGCCCGCTGTATGAGTTGCGCCAACCGTTCCGCACGCGGCCCCAGCGGCGCGATGGCCTCGCCGGCATCGCGCAACAGATCCAGCGCGAACTGGCGTGCTTCCTGCAGTCCCATGATCGACGCGCAGGTCGGCTTCTGCGCCGCCGCGTCCTTGCCGGGGGTCTTGCCCAGCGCCGCGGTATCCGCTGTCACGTCGAGAATGTCGTCGATCACCTGTAACGCCAGGCCGAAACAGGCGCTGTAGTGATCCAGCGCACAGTAAAGTGCAGCGTGCGCGGCATTCACGCCGACAGCGCATAGCGCGCCCATGCGAACGGACGCGCGCACTAGCGCTCCGCTCTTCATCCGGTGCATCGCCACGATCCTGTCCAGCTCGACGTGCTTTCCAACCAGCGACAGATCTATGGCCTGCCCGCCTGCGGCCCCCTCGGCGGACACCGCCTGCGCCAGTTCGCGCACGAGCGCGATAGGGCTGTCGCCCGGCGCATTCAGGCTCGCCAGGGTCAGGAAGGCGTGCGCCTGCAGCGCATCGCCGACCAGGATCGCGGTGGCTTCGCCGAACTTGACGTGCACGGTCGGAAGGCCGCGGCGAAGCACGTCGTCGTCCATCGCGGGCAGATCGTCGTGGACCAACGTACAGGCGTGCATCATCTCGATGGCGGCACCGACGTCATCGAGCATGTGCGCCGGCGTGTCGGCCAGTGCGCCGGCAGCCAAACAGAGCAAGGCGCGGGTGCGCTTGCCGCCATGCAAGGTGGCGTAGCGCATCGCCGCCATCAGCTCGGTCTCACCGTCGTCTTCGGCGCAGAGAAGACGCGCCAGCGCCTCTTCGACCCGCTTTGCGCCGTCCTGCATCCAGATCTCGGGCAGCAGCCTGCCGGATGCGCCGCGCGCCTGCGCGCCCAATATGCCGTTCGCGGAAACGCCAGCTCGGTCGTCGTGTGGCGTGGAACCAGTCTGCATGTTGTTCATGTCCTTGTACCTGCCAGGAGACGGCCACGGCGAGCGGCGAGCCGCCGCGGTGTTGCCGGCCTCGCACCGAGCGCGCGCGCCGAGTGCAGCAATGCCGCGCGTCGCCGGCGCCGCTGCCTCACCACACGGGGCATGCGATGCCAGCTCATGAGAATCCGATGCGGATAGTCATGGACGGATGTGCGGTCGGGTAATATCGCCGGCCTTTTTCGACGCCGCTCAGCAACCGCGGCCGCACCCCGGCCTCGTGCATGGTCAGCGCCAAGGCGATACAGAACTGCACCAGTTCCAGCCATACCAGGTGGTAGCCCATGCAGAAGTGTGGGCCGGTACCGAACTGCAGCATGTCCACCGGCCGGATCGGCTCGGTGCGTTGAAGCCACCGCGCCAGC
>NZ_AJQF01000546.1:0-3573 GCF_000261705.1 Bradyrhizobium genomosp. III
CGCCGTATCACTCAGCTCTGATTCCGGGTACTAGATTCGATAACCTGTTTTGTTGAGTAGCGTGATGGTCAAGGTTGCCAAGCCCCGAGCCATGGCTCGATCGCGTCCTCGGCGGGCTTGAACACCGGGATGTGGTAGTTCGAGCGCATTGATGTGACGCGCTCGCGGGTCCAGCGATTGCCGTTGCCGGTCTTGAGGCCGTTGCGATTGAGGAGGCCGGCAATCAGATCGTCGCTGGCGATCAGCACCAGTTGACGCACGGCCTGGACGATATCGGCAGAGGTGCTGTTGCGCTGTCCGCGCCGGCGCTTCGGCAAGCGCAACTCGCTGTGGGCGCCCCCCACCCAATGGACGATGAGAACGATCTCCGAGGCCGCGTCGTCGATATCGGCCACGACCTCATGGATGAGGGTGCGCACAATGCGCTTCTTGAGGCGAGCATCCGTCGTCGGCGCATCCCAGACCGTTTTGAGGTTCGAGGCCAGAACGCCGAGCGAGACTGGATCGGCAAGGGGTGCGGGCGTGGCCGCATCATGCATGGCGATCTTGGCCTCAACCTCCGCCGCGTGAGCGAGCGCCCTGTTCCAGCGCGCTTCCAGCTCACTGGCCACCAGCCGGTTCGCGGGATCAGCGGCATCGTATTGCCGGAAAGCCCTGTCGGCGGCATAGCGCGCCGCTTCGAGGTCGCGACTGAGAGCATCGCGTACCTGATCGCGCCGTTCCCTGGCTCCCTTGGCGGCAGCGGTTGCGGCGGCGACAGCGCCCGGACCGACGACTCCAAGCAGCGATTCTTCGATGGCGTCATCGACGCGCAGTCCGCCGAAGGCGATGCAGTGGGCCCAGCCATTATCCATCCAGGCACGGTTGCAGCTGTAGCGCGGGATATGGTTCTCCATGCCGGAGTACCGGAGTGTGAGCTTGCGACCGCAGCGCTTGCAGCGGATCAGACCGGCCAGCAACGCGTCACCATGGTTGGGCGCGCCGTGATGCCGACTGGTGGGAACATTGCTGCTGACCATGGTGCGAATCGCCTCGAACTTCTCCCAGCTCACATACCCTTCGTGAGTGTTGGGCTTCAGCGTCAGCCATTCGTTCCGCGCCTTGCGGCGGATCTTCAGGCTCACGCCAGCGGTGCTGTATCCCGCCGCCACAGCTGTCTTACCATAGGCATAGGCGCCGCCGTAGACCGGGTTCTCAATGATCCGGTGGATGGCAGAGTAGTTTGGTCGCCGCCAGGCCGTGTCGCCGTTGGTCTGCTTCACCGGCAGATCGAGATTGTACTCATGGAGCCAGCAGAGCGCCTGTCGCGCGCTGCCCAGTTCCTCGACCTTGTCGAACACCAGCTTGATCGCCTCCTGGACACGCCGATCCGGGTCTTTCTCATAACGGTCGCCGGCCTTCACGAAGCCGACGGGCGCTGTCACAACCAACTCGCCCCGGCGCGCCTTCTCGTAGCGGGCCGAGAGCGAGCGCTGGCGCAACAGATCCAGCTCGTACTCGTTGAGGCTGCCCTTGAGCCCGAGCAGCAGGCGGTCGTTGCCGTGCCTTGGCGCATAGATGGTCTCTTGATCGACCAGAACGGTATCGACCACGCGGCACATCTCGATGAGTTGCTGCCAATCCCGGCTGTTGCGGGCGAAGCGCGAGACCTCGCGGGCGCAAACCGCACCAACCCTGCCGAGGCAAACCTCCGCCACCATTCGCTCGAATCCGGCGCGTTGTATGCCGCCGGCGGCTGAACGACCATCTGACGACGGACAATCACGGACAAGCTCCGTTCGTACGGCGCTGCGAGGGCGAAGATGGGCTTTCACGTCGAACATCGCCAGCACAAAGCTCTCAACAATTGGGCCGAGAATTCTCATCAGCCGACGCGGCGGCGCGAGCGGATCATGGAGCGTTTCAAATCGTCCCGTCAGGCTCAACCGTTTCTGTCAGTTCACGATCAGGTCGCGAACCTTTTCCACATCCCCTATTCTGGAGCCGTCACTGCCGACTTCCGTCGTGCTTCGCGCGGGCGAGCCTTTGCGACTTGGCGCGAGATCTCCGCGACAAGCGCTATCGCCGAATCTCGAACCTTTGAGAAGCGCCTCCTTCGGCTCGCGGTCGATTAAGTTGACGATGCCCCGCTGCCTCCAGCAGCACGCCAGGCGCGATGGAATTGCACCCCACGGTGATCCGGGTTTTCCTGTGAATCGGGGAGAAGCGCCCTACGTCAGCTACTCGTCAGCCAGCCAGTCTATGCAGACTGGCTGCGCACTCTCGACTTTATCGGAGGTGGAATATGACAGGCATTGGCCGAGCTGGTAAATCGCACGTTGGGCCCGCAGGAGCCGACAGCGCATGGGGATCGAGTAGTTCGAGCCCGGAGCTCGGTCCCGCCCCCGGGGAGGGCGGGCAATCTTTCGACTCTGTCGTGGAGCGGATGCGCTCCGGGCCTCGAGATGGAACGGCTCCGCTCGTGAGCCTGCCACCAGCTTCGGCGGTGGCAGTCCAGATTTCCTCAAGTGGCGACGGAATCAAGGCAGCGAAGCAAAAAATGCGCAGCCTGCTTGCGGGGCTTGATGCTTCTAAAAATGCAGCCACACGAGCCCGGAACCCGAACCCGTCGGAGGCGCAAGAGCTGATCGATCAAGTCGTCAAGGCAGGCTCGGAAGTTCTGGGCTATTACGCGAGCCTCCCCCCGGACATGGCGCGGGGGCTTCTTTCCGACGGTCGGGCTCGCCGACTCCGCGAGGAAACTATCGCTGCGGGAAACGAATGCGACATCGTGGCCACCTGGATTATCGGCGACCTGGAGAAGAGCAGGAAGAAAGCAACAGCCTTGCTCAAGAATATGCGAGTTGCCAACGCTCAGCCTGACCAGCTGAGCCGAGCGGTATCCAGCGTGGCGAAGCACTACGAGGCCTGCATGGAGGGGTGGGGAAAGAAGGCATTGCGCATGGAACGGATGCAGTCCGTCTGCGCGGCCACCGCCAACTTGCCGAGCACCACGCCCGAGATGCGGCAGGCCGAAGAGGCCGCACTACGCCTGCAGACCGGCTGGGCACTTTATACGAAGTGCGTGTATCTGCAATCGCAGGTTGCTCTTGCTCAGCTTCTAATTGAGTCGCGGGCGAGCACGTTCGAACCAGCTGTAAGCGACGCCCTCATGGGTGAGGATGGGCGGGTGCGTCTGCTCGGGACCTTTATCGAGGATGTTTTTCCGGCATTTAACTCGGCGTCCGAAGCCGTTCTGAGCAGCAACGGAGCGGCACTCGACGCAGACCACTGCACCGTTCTGGAAGGAGTCATGGAGCGGCTTTCGGAATTTGCCTCAGGGGTGCACGGAATCGTTACCAGGCTAAGGGACGCCGGAACGGATGCCGACCTTCCATTAAAACTGTTGGGCCAGATCGCGGATGGTGCATGGGTCACCGCGGACGACGTCACGCGTCTTTTGGACGTGCAGCCAAAGACGCCCGCCGTGATTGAGCCGACGGCCCGGACTGCCGTAGTGGTTGAGGGGGGCGCGGCCCGCAGGGAGGGGAAGGGCAAGCGCGCACCGGCCGCAGGCGAGCGAAGTTCGGCGGG
>NZ_AJQF01000547.1:0-3570 GCF_000261705.1 Bradyrhizobium genomosp. III
ACGCTGCCACGGCCCCGACAGTCAAGGTGATCGTACTCTCGGATCTGGGTACGAAGAAACTCGCGAGCGCGGAGGAGGCGGCACTCGCGAGGGCGTCATCGTCGGCGACCGGGCACCTGGAGATATTGCAGGCTCCGCCCTCCAGGAACGCACTGACCGGATTACTCAAGCGATTGGACGAACTTTTGCAGTTCGATCTGCCGGCTCAGCAAAGCGCGGTCTCGCAAGCGCGCCACGGGAAGCCCGAGGACGCCGATCACGCCGTGGATCTCGTCGTTAAGCGCCTGCAGACACAGGCCTCCGAGATTGAGGCCAGTGTAGCCGCGCTGGAGGAGCCTCGCCGACGTGTCCTACTCACGCCTGCGCAAGTGCCGGAAGTGCACGACAAAATAGCCCGGCTCAAGGCGATGTTGTCCGAGGTGCAGGGACAGGCAAACTCTTTCACGGCGCAAAAGGCGGTGATCACGATCGATTGCATGAAGACCTACGCGTTTCCGTCCCAGAAGTATCTTGAACAGTTGCGAGCGGCCGGGGAGTTGGCGGCTGTGAATTCACCGCGCGCCTTGAAGGATGATCCGGGGACACTGTTCGAGATCAAGCTGCAGCCCAAGGCCCTGCGCAATGGCGCGACGCCAAGCCCGATGTGGGTGCACATCCATACCAAGCGGCCGGTACATGCCAGGCAGTTGGCAACGCTGAGCGATGCCGGGTTCGCCGCTTGCCACGTGAAGTCAAATGACCAGCGCGGCTACAATCAGGACTGGCAGAGCGCTCGAGCTGCGACGGGGCGCGAGAACGTCGTGATCCACCGCGGCAAGCTCACGCCGGCGTTCTGTAGGTCCTTGTTGCGCACCGCAGCTGGCGGCCAGCCGTGGCATCCCCTTCCCGAGGCGGAGCACGCGTCGATGCAGTTCGCGCGCCTCGGGATGTAGTTACCTGGGTGTCCCGCGCCAGAGCGTCGCTGTGGTGACACGATCAAGTGGACCGTTTCTCACCGAGAGGAAATCCTCGATGAGCTCGAAGCCGGCGCGGGCTTCCTCGAACAGATCGACAACAGGGTCCGATTGAAATTCGATCGGGAGCGTCGTGACCCCAACTTCCTTTCGCTTGGCAGCTGAACCGTCAAATGCCGGCGATGTGTCGTCTCAAGTCCAGGCGCATGCGATCAGCGCTCCAGGCTCTTCATCTTCGAAAGTGAGTACACATGAAATTCGTCTCAATGAATCGGGGGGGGCAACAAACGGATAGCGTGGACGCGCAAGATGCCTCTCCAGCCGACTCGTCGGCAGAGGCGGCGGCCTTTCAGCGGCAGCTGAGCGAGGTCGCTGTCCTGTCCGCTCCCGTGCTCATGCAGGTCCGCGCCTATCAAGCGGATGCATCGCGATCTGAGGCGCGACCCATCGTGCGGGCGAGCGGGCAACCATATACGCCGGCTCCGCACGGTGAAGGCGGTGGAACGACGCTGAATGCGTCGGCGCTGCCGCTCGGCCATGCAAATTTGGTTTTCGCAGGAAGCGGCATGGATCCTGTTTATTCCGACGATGCGTCTCTTATTGAGGGGCTCGGGCCGGCACTCTTCAAGGCTGGGGCCTCCGAGCGCACCGTCAGGCGCAATGTACGTTGTCTTCTCGGATTGGGGCATTGGCTCGTAAAGAACGGAAAGCCGGGCATTGCTGCCCGGCTTTCCGAAGAGTCGCTGGTCGAGGATGCCCTGGAGTTCGGCAAGCAGGAGGGGCAGGCCATCGCTACGCCACTGGTTCATCTTCGAGCCTCCCAATCGCCGGGCGGCATCGCGCCGATTGCAAGCCGGGTTGAGCTGAATCCCTATTCCCAAGATGCGGATCTCATCAAAGGGTACAAGGAAGATGCAGCGTCAGGCACCGCCAACACCGTCAGGAAGTATGCAACTCTTCTTATCGATTTCAGTGATTACCTCCGTGAGAACGATAAGCCCGGCATTGCTGCTCGACTTGGCGACGGCTCGCTGGATAATGATGTCAGCCAGTATAAGGAGGCGGACCCCCGTGGCCGCAGAAAAGCCGGGGCCGCACTGGCTCATCTCCTGAGGTCGCCGGCGGGTGCTAGAGCGATCGAGCTCCGGCCTCATATTCGCCCCGTTCCTGATTTCGAAGGCGCGGTTCGCGCTGAGCCGAGCCGGACCCGGGCCGCGACTGCACAGCACAGCTCGAGCGGAGCTATCAGCTGGCCGGAGACTCTGCCTGCGAACCAGCAGGATCTGCTTTTGGAGACGATGGACGGACCCAGCTCCTCGCCGCCTATCGAGACAATTGCGCACCATCAACAAGCAGCGGATGCAGGAGGGTCTTTTCGTGACTTGAACTTGCCCCGCGCCGACCATGGGGTTTCACCGCCGCATGGCCTGGCATTGGATGCTGCAGGGTCCCTGAACTGGCGCCACCATGACGACGAACTGACGGATAAACGTCACAGGAACCCGCTCGGGCCAGGCGAGCAGGTTCTCGTCATCAATGAGCATGATATAGGGGAGTTGAGATCAGCGAAGAGGCAGAAGACGCTAAGCAATCCGCAGGGCGTCGCCGTTGAGCGGCAGCTGATGCAGACGCCATCCCATCAACTGGCGGCGTCCCCATCGCAGATGCAGGCTCCGATGCTGTCGCAAAACGAGCTGATCGGCGAGCCGCTCTCGGGGGAAGACGCGGAGCTCTTGGCGAGGTTTCGTGTAGACGCCAAGCGGCGCAAGCTCACCCCAGGCGCCATCAATAACAGTGTTTCCGGGCTTGGGAGATTTGTTCGCTGGGTCAACGCAGAGCATGGGGGGTCCGTAGCTTCTCGGCTACGAAAAGGTACACCGCTGGATGAGGAAATTGCGGCGTACCGGAGATTGGGCCGTGACCCCCAGCACCGCATTACATCGGCCCTGGATGTTCTCCGGCGGCTCTTGCGTGGGGGTGAAGAAGCCGAAGCTCCCGAACCCCGCGTCCTCGGTGCCCCACGTCGCCTGGTTCCTCATCCAGAAGATGCGCCCCTCATCGAGGGCGCGCTGAGCCAAGCTCTGAAACATGTTAAAACTGCGAAGGATAAGGGGTCTGCGCAAAAGCGGGCGACACGTCTTCGCGCGCTGAGTGCGTGGCTTAAAGGGAATCGCAAAGGGAGCATCATCGGGCGACTTAACGGCTCTAGCAAGGAGCAGTTAACGCTGGACAACGATGTGCTGGCGTTCCAACGGACCGGAGGCGCAAGATACCGTCCCGATTTGTCGCATCTTCGCAGCTACTTAAAACTCATCGAGGCGAACCGAGAGCTGGGGCTGCCAGGCCCTGAGCAGCCGAGCTCGCCGGCCGCGTGGGGCGATCGGCATCCCGGCTCGGCGCAGGATCTTCCCTCAACGCCGGCAAGCCCAAGCGCGGGAGCTTGGGTTTGGTTGGGTGAACAGCTGCACGAACCAGCATCACCATCCAGGCCCCCGTCACATGCTAAGGGCAGGCTTGAGCCATCTGTTGATCTGAATGCGCCGACGCCGTCCGAGTTGCGCGACGATGCTCACTTTGCGCCGGCGCATCCTGCCAGGGCTCGTTCAGACACCTACGC